>VGKQ01000070.1 GCA_016866995.1 Candidatus Pacearchaeota archaeon | reverse complement strand
GAAGATGATGATTTGATTGCAAGATGGAATTTTGATGATGGGAATATTACAAGCTTGAATAATTGCATGACTTCTAACTGCAATACAACTCATAAGTATGTTTCTTCTGGGACAAAGATTATTGGATTGGCTGCTGAGGAGGTTTTGAGAGGGCAGAAAGATTATGATTACAGGAGAATTTTTGTTTATAAGGAGGGAATAAATATTTTTGCTGTTATATCTTCTCCTGATCCTACTATTGGAGAAAAAATTTATCTTGGAATTGTTGATTTTAATGCTAGTTTGAGTTATGTTGCAAGTTGTACTGTTGATGTTTGTCCTGAAATTCCTGCTTATGGGAAGAGTTCGGGGTGTTATGAAGTTAGAAATTCAACTGCTTTATTAAAGTGCTATGATTTGGATAACAGCAAGATTGGGGCTGGAACTTTTAATTTGTGGTTTAACTGGACTTTTGATGAGGGTCCAAGTTTGTATGGAAGCTGGATTGAGAATTATTCAAAATTTGTTGGGTTTAAGAGAGGGTTTGTATTGCCTAGAGAGCATGAAGCTAGATTGCTTGTTGGATATGAAAAATTATAAATTTAAGCAAGATTTAAAAACTTCAAAAATAAAAAATAAAATGAAAAGAGAAATTAGTATCTGCATTTTGCTTCTTATTGCTGCTCCTTTAGTTTATGCTGAAATTATCTGGAGTAACCCCTCACTTACAAACTGGAAAATAACCTCATCAAATCCAAGATGTGATACTTTAGATGAGCCTGTTGGATGGTGGGAGTTTTTAGATTCAGCACACACAATTTTTGACAAAAAAACATGGAATTCTCCTGATTATAACTGCAGCAGATGGGATGGGATGGAAATGTTTGGCACTACTGCAAAAACAGAATGCTGTCCTGCATCTTACACTTGTTCTCCTGCTGTTGATGCTTCTGGAAACAGAAAATGCGCCCAGAATTTAGAAATTGATATGTGTGAAGATTATACAACAAGAGACAGCTGCTTAAATGACACAAATAATGTTGCAATATTGGAGATAGAATCAATTGAAGGAGAGGGGTTTTGCCAGAATTATACTGGAAATTATGGAGTTTGTTTTGAACAAGTAGCGTGCAGGTGTTCGTGGGATGAGACAAGAACAACAAACAAGTGCAGGCCTGTTGCAAAACACCAAGAATGCAAGCCAATTGATTCTGGAGGAAGTAATTGCCAGAATTTCTCATATTTTTCAGACTTAAGCGGGAAATTTCAATTATCTAAATTTGAAACTTTTTGTGGAGTTTTAAAACATGGATTTATAGGAAACTGCGACTTGCATATTCAAGATATTGATGAATGCAATACAACAGGAAGACTTGTCAGAAGCTGGACAGCTGAATGGACAGGAGAGCCATCATTAGCGCCTGCAACATGCAAGCCAGGAACCAGAAATTTTCCTTGCGGTACACAGCTTTCTTTTTTTGGAATAGCAGGCTTGATAATTGCTGTTTTAATAATCATAATATTTTATGTTCTTGTGCTGAGAAAAAAGAAAAAATTTTCAGGAAAAAAGAGAAGAAAATAACTGCAGAAACATTATCCTAA
>VGKQ01000069.1 GCA_016866995.1 Candidatus Pacearchaeota archaeon | reverse complement strand
GAACAAAAGTTCTGCCCTCAGTGCGGAGGAAAAATGATTATTCCATTAACTCATTGCCCGAAATGCAGCTCTCTTATTGAAATGGGGCAGAAATTCTGCACAGAATGCGGAGATTCTGTTGTGCAAGTTCAATAGACAGCATAAAACATATGGTTGAGTATAGATTTATTTATAAAGATTAAATATATCAAAAAGTATGGTTGATAAGACTTACATACCTTATGATCACTTTATATTAGGCAGCGGAATGGATATAAGGCTTTTTTCCCATGATTTAGAAGGACAGGGTTTTCAGGTTTTAGAGCATACTCGACAAGAGGTAAAGTCAGGAAGTCTGCCTTCAAGGGCATTAAAATGTCTTGCTTCTATATTTGTATATAAATCTACAAAATTTCAACAGGTTAATACTTTAAAAGTTGCCAGAAATGGAAGAGAGTCCACACTTGTTTTGCATTGTGATTATTTTCAATCCAGGCTTTTTGAAGATGTTGCTCCCCATTGCCCTACCTTTGTAAGAAGTATTGAAGTTCATGCAGAAGAAGATTCTTTAAGAGATTTATCCTTGTTTTTTCAAGGGCAAAGATTTCCCGGAGCAGGATATAAAGAAGCTGCTGCTTAGAGTATTTTCAATAAGTTTAATAAATCCCATTATACTTTCTCCTCGGCAGAAAGATTTATAAACCCACCAAACTTATGTATATCTATAAGTTTGGTTAATCTAAAAATGATAACAAAAATACCTCTAAATTTGAAATTGAAAAAGAAGATAGACAGAGATATAGCTTATGCTCAGGATATTATTGTCCATGAGTTGTACAAAATATTTCCAAATGCAATAATTCATGGAGGAACAGCAATTTGGAGATGCTACAATGGAAACAGATTCTCAGAAGATGTTGATGCTTATATCCCAAGAAACTTGGGAAAAATTGAAGAATTTTTCAAATCTCTGGAAAATATAGGATTTAAAATAATAAAAAAAAGAATAAAAGAAGCCTCGCTCTATTCTGAATTTGATTTTAATAGAACTCCTGTAAAATTCGAGGCAACTTTTCAGAATAAAAAGCCATTTTTTAAGAAATATGAAACCTCTGAAAGTTTTTTTATTAATGTGTATACATTGAGTCCAGAAGATTTAATTATAGAAAAAGTTGAAACTTATTTGAAAAGAAAAAAAATCCAAGATTTATATGATATTTATTTTTTAATGAGCTATGCAGAAAATAAAAAAGCAATAGAAAATTATTTAAAAAAACTAATTGAAAATTATGAAAAGCCCATAGATGAAAAGAATTTGTCACAGATTATTATAATCGGGGCAGTTCCTAGTTCAGATGAACTTTTAATGGAGATAAGAAGATGGGTAAAATAAAATATCTCGCTGATATTAGAAAGCTTTTCAAAGAAAGCCCTGTTGTAGATTTAGACTCATTAAAAAAATTTTTGAATAAGAAAGACAAGCGTTATGTCTGGCTTATTGTTAATAATCTTTTAAAAAAAGGAGAAATTAAAAAGCTTGCAAAGGGATATTACACAATTCATGAAGATAACTCTCTTGCAGTTTTCTGCTTCAAGCCTTCTTATCTTGGCTTGCAGAATGCTCTGACTTTTCATCATCTTTGGGACCAGGCAACAATTCCAGTGATAATCACCCCAAGAAAAATAAGGCAGGGCTTGCGAGTTATT
>VGKQ01000068.1 GCA_016866995.1 Candidatus Pacearchaeota archaeon | reverse complement strand
CCTCCTGCTTTCTGGGCTTTATTGTGCGGAACTTCAGGCAACCCTCTTGCTGCTCTTTTTATTTCAGTATCACGGTTTTCATGATAAATTCTTGAAGAAGTTGGAATAATATAAGGAGCAACTTGCAGAGTAAGAGCTACTCCAAGAGAATATACAATAGAGTCTAAAAATTTGTTTCTAAAAGAAGCATGTTGTTCAATACCTTGTTCGCTGTGTAAAACTTGTCCTGGCTGAGCCAAAGTTTTTTGTGACGTTTTAAATTCGCCTCATATTTACTTGATTTCAGGATATAAAAGCTTTATTGTGCTGTGAAATATTTAAAAACAGAATTAGATTCAGCAAGTTATGTATAAATTTGTATATATTGAGACATATGGGTGTTCTGCAAACCAGAACAATTCTGAAATTTTGCGGGGAAAACTGAAAGAAGCGGGATTGGATTTTACTGAAAATCCTGAAATTGCTGATATTCTTATTTTGAACACTTGCATAGTTAAGGGCCCGACTGAAAACAGGATGAAATCAAGAATAATTGAGCTTGGAAAGCTTGGAAAGCCATTAATTGTAACAGGATGTTTGCCTTCTGTCAGAAAAATAATTAGCCCTAATATTTATATTTTAGGCATAAATAATATAACCAAAATAACAAAATTAATAAAAAAAATAAGTGAGAAGAGATATCAACAGAAAGAATTTTTATCATCTAACAAGGAAATCAAGTTAAATTGCAGCAAGATAAGAAACAACAAACTAATAGGAATTACGCAAATATCAGAGGGATGTCTGGGAAACTGCAGTTACTGCATAACAAAGCTTGTGAAAAAAGACATGTTCTCGTATCCTGAAGAAAAAATTATAGAAAATATTAAACAAGATTTGAAAAATGGATGCAGGGAAATCTGGCTCACATCCCAGGATAATGCTGCTTTTGGAAAAGATTCTGGAACAAACTTAATAAATTTGTTGAAAAAAATTCTTGAAATTGATTCAAAATTCAAATTGAGACTGGGAATGATGAATCCTGACAATGTTTTTCCTGTTTTAGATGAGTTGATTGAAATTTATAAAAATGAGAAGATGTACAAATTTCTTCATGTTCCTGTTCAAAGCGGAAGCAATTCTGTTTTGAGAAGAATGAACAGGAAATACACAATAAGACAATTTGAGGAGATAATAAAAAAATTCAGAAAGAAAATTCCGAACATAACAATTGCAACAGACATAATTTCTGCTTATCCTGGAGAAACTTGTGAAGATAATGAAAAAAACCTAAAGTTAATAAGAGAAATAAAGCCAGAAGTTTTGAATTTAACAAGATACTGGGCAAAACAAGGAACAAGAGCAGCTTGCGAGAAACAAGTTGAAAGCAAGATTGCAAGAAAAAGAACACTTGAACTGCAAAAACTTCATCTCAAAATAAATTTAGAAGAAAATGAAAAATTAGAAAATTCAGAGCAGGAAGTTTTTGTCAATGAAAAGCAAGGAAAAGTTTATTTTGCAAGAACAAAAAATTACAAGATTGTTATAATAAAATCAGAAAAAAATATACTTGGAAAAACAATAAAAGTCAGAATAAAACAAGCTTTTTCGCATTATTTTCTTGCCTCTTGAGAAAAATATTTATACTCAATCATAGTGCTAATAATATGCAAGATAGGGAAAAAGAAGGAAAATTGCCTGAAAAAACAAGTTCTGCTGAAACACAG
>VGKQ01000067.1 GCA_016866995.1 Candidatus Pacearchaeota archaeon | reverse complement strand
AGCTTGACTAATGGAAAGCTTAGAACTCCTTATCAAGCTTTCCTTGAGAAACAGAGAAAATAAACAAAAATTATATAAAGAATGAATAAATTAAATCATCGAGAGCGTCTTAATAGCGGACTAGACATTATGAAAATATTTATGTTATTTGAATAGGCTTTATCCAAAGATAATGATCATCTAAAAAATGACAAGGATAAGCTTCCCAGTGTTTTACATTCTCCCCTTTTTCAAAGCCATTTTTTTGAAGTATACTTAATTCAATATTATCATGTTTAGATTTTGAGCCAGTAAGCCAGATTATTGCATTGCATCCGTCTTTTTTAGATTTTTCAAAAAGCTTATCAAATAGTTTTTGCAGAATATCTGAATTTCTAAATTTGTTTAGTATTCCAATCTCAGATATATAAACATATTTTCCTTTAAGATTATGTTCCAATTTATGAATAAAAGGTATAGCAGAAATTTTTGCTAAATACTCAAAAAAAATAAATCCAACAATAACATTATTTACTTCTGCTACAATAAAATTTTCATTTGAACCATTAATCCATTCTATTAAAGTCTTTTCTGGGCAACTAAATCCTTCATAATATTCTTTTTCTATTTCCTGTATTTGCTTGATGTCAGATAGTTTAGCTTTTCTTAGAATTACCATAAATTAATATAATTTATAATTATTTTAATCTTTCTATTATATGGCATCCTTGCACTGCTCGCACAACAATCTTGCATCAACTTTATATAGAACATTAAAATCACCGCACTCTTCGCACATGCCATCTTTAACCCATTTGCTTCCTTTTATTCTTCTCAGTTTTTCTGTTTCTTCTTTTATTTTTTCAACCTCGTTTATGTTTGTGAAAAGAGCTGGATTAATTTTTAATATATCTTTGAGAGTAAGCATACCTATTACATTCCCGTCAACAACAACCGGAAGTCTTCTGAATTTCAGCTTTTTCATTCTTTCCAGAGCCTCATACAAGTCTGCACCTGGTTTTATTGTTGCAACTTTTCTAGATGAAATATCTTTTGCTTTTATCTTGTTCAGGTTCTGAGATTTTGTAAGCGCCCAGATAACATCCTTTTCTGTTATTAATCCGTATAATTTCTGGTCTTCTTTCAGGACGAGAGAGCCAACTCTTTTTTTTATCATCTCTCTTGCGCAGTCTTTCAAAGAAGTGTCTGGCTTTACAGAAACAAAATTTCGCGTCATTATGTCGCCAACTTTTACTCCGCTTTTTGCTCGGAAATATTTTAACAATCCCATATTAATAATCACAATAATCACTTACTTATAAATGTTGTGAAAATTTTTGTGCTATTTTTTCGTAATAAAAAATTTATGCAAAAAAATTTTATGCAAAAAACCTGAAAAAAATTATAGAAGAACAGCGAGGAATCCAGCCAGGCCTCGCTGTAATATTTACTCGCAATTTTTATATATAATTTTATGGGCTATATTGTATATATAATATATATTTTAAAAAATTTTAAAAACATAGGCTATATATACAGATATATATTCTCTAAAATATATATTTGAGTATAATATTGGTTTTTAAACTGGATAAACCTTAGTTTCATATGGAAATTCTTTAGTATAAAATAAAGAAATCCAGCCAAAACCAGCCAATATGACAGAACAGAGAAAATTAATAAAACTTGGAAATTCAAGCTTTGCAATAGCACTGCCAAAAGACTGGATTGAAAAGCA
>VGKQ01000066.1 GCA_016866995.1 Candidatus Pacearchaeota archaeon | reverse complement strand
TCCAATTTCCTGCCTTAATTTTGAAACAGGAGTTCTGGCTGTTATATCAACACATAATATTCCTTCCTCTAATTTTGTAAATTTAACAGAATATTCTACTCCTTCATATCCAAAAACAATTCTTCTTTCTCCGCTTTCTCCTTCTCTTCTAGGCATATTTGCAGGATTATGCCCCTCATACCTTTGTTTTAATTCTACAAAAAAAGCATCTGTCAGATGCCCTGTATCATAAATTCTAGCTTTCCTTGCCATCTTGCAAATTTAAGCTAAATCCCCTTTTTAACCATTTATACATTCCAGAATATAAATTTAAATATCCATTTCTCTTTAAAAGAGAAACAGAATAGGGTAAAAAATGAAAAAGATTATGGTGATAAGTCTCGGTGGAAGCTTGATTGTTCCTGATGAAATAGATACAAATTTTCTTGAAAAATTCAGGCAAGTTATCAGGAAGCACGAGAAAAATTACAGGTTTGTAATAGTATGTGGTGGCGGAAGTATTGCAAGAAAGTATATTAAATCGCTGAGAGAAGAAGGAAAATCAGATTTTCTGCAAAGTATGGCGGGCATTGCTGTAACAAGATTAAATGCCAGATTTATGTCATATTTTTTTGGGAGAGATGCAAATGAAGGCATTCCGCATGACATGCAGCAAGTGAAAAATTTGCTTGAAAAGCATAATATTGTATTCTGTGGTGCATTAAGGTATGCTGAAAAAGAAACAAGTGATGGAACAGCTGCAAAACTTGCCAGATTTTTTTCCTGCGAGTTTGCCAATCTTACAGCAGTTGATGGATTATACTCAAGCAATCCAGCAAATCATAAAAACGCAAAATTTATTCCAAAAATCTCGTGGCAGAATTTTCTGAAAAAAACAAATAAAATGAAATACAAACCAGGGCAGCATTTTGTTCTTGACCAGCATGCTGCAGAAATAATTTTCAGATATAAAATTAAAACTTATATTATAGGCAAGAACCTAAAAAATCTTGATAAAATGCTTTCTGGAAAAAAATTCAAGGGAACAATAATAGAAAATTAATTAATACTTTATAAGATAGCCAATAAAAACCTTAAATATATTTTGCAATCATAATTAACTCCATCACATTCAGATCAAAAAGTTGCTGAGTGTTACTGCGGACTAAAGTCCGCAGTTTGTTGCAACTTTAGGATGTTCAGGAATGCTCATCCGCACACTGAAGTGTGCGGTTTTCGCAATAGCATTCCTGACATCATAATTAAAAGTCAGATTGTGTATAATTATAAGAGATTTATGTAAAAAAATTTCTCATAATAAAAGATACTATCAATTATAAAAAATTAGGAAATATATCTTCCTTTATGCCTTTCTGCTCTTCCTTCTGGAATTCCATGCCCTCTTCTGTCTCCAAAGCCAAAATCTGGCTCCCCTAAAACATCATCAAGTCTGACAGATACTGTAATCCTTCTCTGCTCAGGTTTTCTGTGTCCCCTTCTCCTTCTAGCAATTTCGCTCACTGCTTCATTAATTTGTTTTCTTGCAACATCATTTAATCTTAATAGGGCTTTTTTTCTATTAGTTCTTAATCTAAATTCATCTCTAAAACTCTCATCAGTTTCAGTATAAACAGCATTTTCAAAATCAAGATAATATCCAGAGCCTCTTCTGACTAACGGAACATTAAGCGCCAACTCGCTTCTGAATGGATATCTCTGAGGCAAAACTCTTAGAAAAGCAACATATTCTCTGGCTTTACTCCATGCTCTATAATGCTCTTTAGGAATTGTCCTGTCAGGATCGTCTGATAACAATAACGCCAGCCCATTTCCCA
>VGKQ01000065.1 GCA_016866995.1 Candidatus Pacearchaeota archaeon | reverse complement strand
GGGACAAGGCAGGCAAGCTGCGACTTGCCAGCTCCTTTAAATCAGGGAGGGGAAATAAGCTGCTCACTCAATTTTGATATTTATACAACCGACTATTATTATGTCTGTTTAAGAGCAACACAAAATACCAACTATAATACTACAACAGAAGATGTTAATCCGTGCGGATTTTACGGAGTTCCTCCCGGGCCTGATGTAAAACATGATTATAATATTTTTGCAAGAGCTGCAAAATATGACAAAATTGAGAAATTCTCATACAACCAGCAGGAATATGCAAGACAGGGAAATACAGGAGAATTGAAAAATGAAGTTCTTGGCTATCTTGATGCAAGATACGGAAAAAACTGCGCAAAAAACTGCACAATTCCTGTGAAATTCAAGGCATATGGAAATTTTAATATAGTTGTATCAAATTTAAGTTTGACTTATTCTACAATAGGAAATCCGCCATATACAGAAAGAATGATTTATGATGCAACAGAGCAGCAGGCAAAAATATCATCTGGATTTAAAAATCTTGATTTAAGCTATTCAGACATAAATTTATCCGGAAGCGGAAATAAGACGCTTGATTTGTTTCTTGGAGATATAAAAATTCTCAGCAAGGTAATTAATTTTGCAAAAATTCCAATAATTTACAGCATACTTCCATCAACAGTTTCTGCTGGCGTTCCTGTAAAACTTGTTGCTTTTGTATCGCCTCCTGCAAATAGAAGCATAACTGAATATAAATGGGATTTTGACGGAAATGTTCAAGTCACATCAGCCAATTCTATAGTACATACATTTAATTCTGTCGGAGCTAATTCTGTTAAACTTAGTGTAAAAGACAGCACAGGAGCAGAAGCATCGAAGGAATTTACAATAATTGCAGGAAATCCCAAGCAACTTGCGAATGAAACTCTCAAGAAATACAGGGGGAGAATTAACAATATCACAAGAGAAATTGAAACTTATCCTGGATGGTATAAGGAATATATTGAAAGAGAAATTGATATTGAAAATCTTGAATTTGAACTGGCATCGCTTGAAAGAAAATTTACAGTTGCATCAAGTGATGAGGATTTTTCAGGGATAATGTTAAACTTGAGTTCAATGAATATTCCAAGAAGCATTGCAAGAGGAAATGACAACAGCTTTTTCCTGCTTTTTGATGCAGAGGATATTAATCTTGAAAGGCTTGATGAGCTTGATGCAGGAAGCTGTGAAAATGGGAGCGAAGAAAACTACAAGGAAGCAATATTAAAATGGTATAATTTGAATAAGGCGAGCATTGAATATTTTACGATTTCAGCTTATTATGACAATGAAATAAGAAAAGTTGTGACATATTTTAAAATAAAAAAAGACGGGGAGAATTATTTTATTGTAAATAAGAATCAGGGTGATGTTATAATAAATTCTGACAAAGCAGAGGATTTTGATGATAGTGCGGGAGTTGTATTTGAAAATGAGACAGAATTTATTGTTCTTGGAGAGATTAATCCGGTTGAAATTATAGCATACTTAAGCCCTGAATTCAGACAGCTTGAGATTTCTGCTTCAAGTGACTGCAATTATAATGGAAAATGCGAAGAAGGAGAAAATTCGAGCAATTGCAGGAATGACTGCAAGCCGATAGGAAGAATTATTTTATATATTATTATTCTGATTGTGGCGGCTGTTGTAATTTATATAATTATGGAAGAGTGGTACAGGAGAAAATATGAGAATTACTTGTTCAAGAACAGGAATGATTTGTTTAATCTTGTTAATTTTATAGTAAATGCACAGCATAAGGGAATAAGCAATTCTGAAATTGAAAAGAGGCTTGGAAATCTTGGATGGAATTCAGA
>VGKQ01000064.1 GCA_016866995.1 Candidatus Pacearchaeota archaeon | reverse complement strand
GCCCAGCCTAGAATTATCTCAGGCATGCCACAGCTTGTTACAAATTCTCTTGCCAAGAATTTCAAAAACTCAAGAGCTCCATCTGCATTTCCACTTTGCTGCGGTGAGCTCACTCTTTTTATTTCTCTAAAAACTCCAGCAGGAATTACAATATTTTCATGCTTCTTATAAGCTGAATTTAAAGTTGTTGTTATTGATGTTAATTTTGTTGTGTCATCTGTTTCAGCTTCAAAGATATTCGTCGGGAATACAGTTTGATGATACATTTCTTGCAAATCTTTTATTAATCCATTTCTCGCCAGGATTATCGGCTCTAATGCTTCCATGAAAGGAATTCCGTGCCCCTCATCTGCAATTCTTTCATAAGACAAATGAAAAATATCTTCTGTGTCATACATCTTTTCTTTTCCGTGCTGTTCATACCCAATTATAATTCCCTCAGAATTCATAACTATTGTTAATTTTCCAAGCGGTTTTAAATTTGTTAATCTTCCCTGATTATCTTTTATAATGTGAGCAAAACTATCTCCTGTTATCATCGCTGTCCGCCACTGATTTTTCAGAACGCTTCTCGCTGAATCTTTGCCCCAGCCTTTAATCTTATCCAGCTTTGCCTGATTTTTCTCATCAGCTTTAATTCCTCTTCCAAAAGTCCAGCTTGCAAATTTATTCACAACAATTCTAAAATCAGGAGTTTGCTTATAATAGCCCATCCACTTTTCAAAATCAGGCGTGTATCTTGTCAGCCCATCTGTCCCGGCTGAATCTAAAGTTACAGAATCAACACTATATTCTGTGCCCTGATTGTTAAAATCAGTTATTTGTCCTGTTCTAAGTGTAGCCATGTTTTTTTAAGTATTTTATTGTATTTAAATGTTTTTAGTCTGTAACTTTTACCCATGCTATACCCATAGTTTGTTCATCTGCCGTATTAACACTGTCTATTTTTAAACCCACTAAAAATTCTGTATCTCTTGCTGGATTGCTTGATGATGTTATTAGAGAGCCATTTATGTAAAATTTTATTGTTCTGCTGTAATCATCCAAAACAATTTTTAAAGTATAATATGATCCATCGTTCATTACAGCATCAGCGCCCACTTGGTTTCCGTTAATCATACATGCAATTTCATTTGCATCAAAATCAACACCCGCAGTTCCCCCAAAATAATATGATGGTGTATAAAAATCATCATCTCCAGGACTATAATCTCTTGCAAATCCTATAAATAATCTTGGATTGTTTGCTCCTATATTGGCTAGATTCTTCTTCATCCTGCACTCAAAAGTTATTGTTCCTGCTTCTCTTAATGTTTTTGTCTTAAAAATTGAATAAAGACAATAAAAAGATCCGGCTGCTGCTCCTGTTGTTACTGATAAAACTGAGTTTGCTGCGCTTGCTGAGCCTATTCCCCCGCTGTCAGTGTTCCATGTATCAATTAAATTCAATTCTCCAAAATCATCATAAAATTTCCCTGTAGCAGAATAAAAACTTTGCCATGAATACTCTCCGCTTCCATCTGAGAAATAATATTTATTTGTAGTTTCATAATTATCAGGCTTTGTTTTAAAAATTCTTCTTTTTTCTATTCCAAATAATTTTCCAAAAGCCATTTTAGGCTCCTGCTACAAAACTTTCTGTTGCTTTATCTTTCAGAATTTCTATACAGTCCATCGCTCTTTGATACAAAACATTTATCATCAGTTCTGCCTCTCCTCTTGATGTAAAGCCTGACATATCAAACTGAATTACATAAATTGCAGCCAAATCAGATGCGCACTCTTTTAAAATTCCTTTAACATCAACATTTAATCCTGAATAAGCATCACTCCAGTTTTTCCTCGTCG
>VGKQ01000063.1 GCA_016866995.1 Candidatus Pacearchaeota archaeon | reverse complement strand
AAAATGTCAAGTTATAAGTTCCAGAAAAATCTCCCTGATTTATATCAGAAAAAACAGAAGCATAAACTAAGATTGCTGACAATATAATCATAGACATTAACAATAATACTCCTCTTTTTTTCATTTTTTCACCTGCCATGCAGCAATTCTTCCCAATTCAAATTTAAATATCTTGCCTTCAATCTCCAAATCAAGGCAGTATCTTATAACAGTATGCCATGACTTGCCAAGATTAGAAGCAATTTCAGCAGTGGAAAGCGGCTTTTTTGAGTTTTCAAGCATATCAAGTATTTTTTCCTTTATATCACTGCGTTTTATAGTACTTTTAAAAGTACTTTTATTCATACTTAAAATAGTTCCTTTTTTCATACATCTGATAGTACAATCAATTGTATTTAAAGTTTTCTACAATCAATAGGTTTTTTAAATATTATTGCATTAGTTAATTTATGAAAAAAGATATAGGAATAATATTATTAAACATATTAAAATGGTTCTTGTTAGTTATAGCAATATTACTAATAATTTTGCTTGTAAGGAGCTGAAATGGAATCTGAGATAAAAGAAAGAATAAGGGAAATTCTTAATATCTTAATTTTGATCTTATTAATAGCATTCTCTATATTTATAATATATCAATTAATAATAAAAATTTTTGGCGGAAGCTGGACAACTGAATCCATAATTGTTTCTCTTGTTTTGTTAATTATTGCTTCTTTATTTGTAATCGCGGGCTTTCTGATTAGTATATCAAGAACAATTGGAAAAATAGAAACCAAACTTAATAACCTTAAGGATAGTTTTTGCAATCTTGCAAAGGATTTTAAACACCATTTATCTAAATGAAATCATGAAAATACCAATAATATTTTTAGGAACAGGGCAGGCAATTCCTACTGCAAAAAGGAATCATACAGCCATTTTGCTTAGTTATAAAGATGAGAATATTCTTGTTGACTGCGGAGAAGGAACGCAGAGGCAGTTTCGCAAGTTAAAAATAAATCCATGCAAACTGACAAGAATATTAATAACTCACTGGCACGGCGACCATGTTCTCGGGCTTCCAGGATTATTGCAAACCCTTGCTTTAAATAATTACTCAAGAATTCTGAATATTTATGTTCCAAAAGGCACAAGGCAGTATATGGACTTGATTTTCAAGCTTTTTGTATTCCAAGGCAAAATAAAATATAAGATAGAAGAAGTTGAAGGCAGTTTTTTTGAGAATTCTGATTTTATTCTCGAGGCAAAAAGTATGCAGCATAATACTCCTTGTTTGGCATATTCATTCACAGAAAAAGAAAAAATAAGAATAAAAAAAGACAAATTGGAAAAATTGAAGATAAAAGGCAAAATAATTTCCGAGTTGCAGAAAGGAAACGATATTATATTCAATGGAAAAAAAATAAAAGCAAAAGATTTGACATATAAACAAGAAGCAAGGAAAATAACAATAATTCTTGATACAGCTGTCAATGAAAATATGTTAAAGTTAGCAGAAAATTCAGATTTATTAATTTGTGAATCAACTTTTATGGAAAATTCAGAAAATGGGAAAGAATTAGCAAAAGAATACAAGCATCTTACAGCGTCCCAGGCTGCCCAAACAGCAAAAAAAAGCAAGTCAAAAAAATTAATTCTTACTCACTTGTCTCAAAGATATGATAACAAAGAAAAAATAATCTTGAAAGAAGCGAGAAAAATATTTAAGAATTCTGAAATTGCAGAAGATTTGCAGAAAATTGAGGTATAAATGATTTATTTAATCCACATTCTTGCGGGCGCAGTGATAGCAAAATACTTTCCAAGTATTTTGCCTGTAATTTTTCTCTCCCTAATTTTTCATTTTGTCTTGGACATAATTCCGCATAAAGATAATATTATGAAAGAAAAATTGACAAAAAGCAAT
>VGKQ01000062.1 GCA_016866995.1 Candidatus Pacearchaeota archaeon | reverse complement strand
TTGTATTAATATAAATATAATTATAGGAAAGATTAATATTATTATCAAGATTCACAATATTATCATTAACATCCTGACTTAAATTAATAGTTTCAGAAAAAATAATTTTTCCGCGGCTTGTCTCAAGAGTCATATTATTTATATTCTCAAGTTGTGAATCATTTAAGTATATAAAATTTGTTGTTTCTCCTAAAAAATTATTATAAACTACAATTATTCCTGTGTCAACGCTTACTCTTGAAGGAGTGTGAATAACTAATCCTATAATTTTAGGGAACACTGCTGCAATGGCAATAAGTAGTATAATAATAATGATTAATGCCTCTTTTCTCATTACAAGTTAAGAAAAATCTTGTTTTTATTTCTTTCCTTTCTTTTAATTAAATATTTTATCAATTAATCAGTGTCTAAGCAGGTAGGTAAATCTAGCGCAACCAGTATTGAACCTTTTTTTTATTAATTAATCTCTATGGTTTAATTTTCAATAAAATTTGTTTAAATGAATTAACCTTTTTATTTTACCAATCATTTAATTTTTTTGCCAGTTGCATAGATACTGTTAATGTTATCTAATTTATCTAGCCATTACTGCTCAGCCCAATCATAGAAGCACTTCATTATTTTATTTCTATATATTTGTGCTTAAATCTTTCTAAAAATTGTTTATATTATGTCCTTCTTGATTTCTTTTCCTTGCTGATTTTCTCTTTTAACCTTTTTAATTTTTCCATGTCTCTTTCAATCTTGGGTTTTCTGTATTTTCTGACAATAAGAACTGCTATAATAACAACAGCAAGAACCGCTATAATTGCATAGATAAGTGTAAAGTCTCTTCCATGCTTGTTGCATGAGATTTTTAGTCTTAGGGGTGCAGAAACAGCCATCTGAGTTGTCGAGCCCCCGCTTCCAGTAATAGATACAGTTGAAGGAACTGATTTTACAAGAACCTCCCCATCATAAATTTTCTGCTCTTCATTACATTCCTGTTTGCATAACATTTCAGAAATCCAGCAGTCTTTTTCGTAAACTTTTGGAATTTTAAAGCAGAATTTTACAGGAATTGCCGAACTTGAAGGAGTGTTTGCAGGAACAAGCTTTGTCTCTGCCTCCTGAATAGTTAAAACTGATTTCAGCTCATCGCTTAATTCTATTGTCACATAGCTTTCTTCAGGCCACGGATTATAAACAGAATATGTCATGCATGCTTTTTCTCCTTCATTTACAATCAAAGATTCCTGATTCCATTTTATTCCAACTCCTGCAGAAACAAGGGGCATGGCTAAAAGCATTATACAAAAAATAAATATTAATCTTGTATTTTTTGGCATTTTTCCTCTTTTTTGTTTTTTATATTTAACAAACATATCTATCAATTTTAGCATGAACTGCCTGTTGTAACTCCTTTGAACATTATTGAGTTATTATAAGTTGCAGGAGATGTCGCCACAGGAACATCAAGCCAAAACCTGTAATAAGATACATTTCCCTGCCCAATATTAATCCCTGCTTTTGCATAGCTTGTAGTCAGTAAAGCTGAGCTTGTTGAAAGCCCTGGAAGGGTTGAATTTGTTATTGTTGAATTTAAATATGTCTCATTTCCTATTCCGATTATATTCCCGCCAACGCTATCTGTAAGAGCAGCATTTGCCTGAATGCAAAAATCAACAGCAGCATTGCTGTCTGTTGAGACATTTATAAACATTGTAGAAGCAGATGATGCTCCATCATAATTATGTGATGCATTTAAATCTGTTGCAGGCAGTGCATCTACTGTTCCAAACAATATTCCTGCCTGAAGATTTGTTGACATGGCTATTGCAAGATATGAAGAAATTGTAACATTTGAAACAGTTGTTCCTGTCGTGGCATATCCTGTAATTCCTGACTGCTGATCAAAAATCATAATTATAGAAAAAATAAAAATTAAGCTGAATACAGCAAGCAATTTATTTTCTTTTGACATTTTATCCTTAATATTTTAAGATATATAAA
>VGKQ01000061.1 GCA_016866995.1 Candidatus Pacearchaeota archaeon | reverse complement strand
CTAAATTATAAAAGAGGAAAATAAAAGATGCCAGAAACACAGCCAGATTATACTTCTGCATTATTGTCAGATTTCAACACAAAGCTTATAGACTTGGAGGAAAAGCAGAGATTATTGAAAGACAGAGTTTTGTTAATTGGCTCAAGTTTTGTCGAGTCAAGAGAAGAAATTGAAAAAGAAATGACTGAATTGAAAATAATGGTGAATGAGGCAAAACAGGATATTTTAAAAATCAAAGAATCCTTGCAAAGAATAGCAGAAGAGCTTGATAACAAAGCAAGAAATTCAGACATCGAGTTGTTAAAAAAACAGGCAAGAATGTTTCAGCCTCTCGAGCTTGCAAGGCTTGAAGATGTTAAAAGAATAATAAACGAAAAAAGAGATAAATAAAATACTAATAATAAATAAAAGGAGAAAAAATGGCGCTTCTTGATAATGTAATAGAAATGCATGAGCAGGGAATGAGTGACGCAGATATAGCCCAGAAGCTGAAAGAGCAGGGCATAAATGCAAAAGAAATAGATGAAGCAATCAATCAAAGCAAGATTAAATCAGCAGTAGAAGGGCAGGAAAGTGCAATGTCACAGCAGGCAGGAATGCAGCCAAGCGTAATAACTCAGGAGCAAGGACAAGAGCAAGTTCAGCAACAATATTATCAATATCCCCAAGAGCAACAGTATGAATACTATCAGCCACAGCAGCAGGGAATAAGCGCAGATACTGTCACAGAAATTGCAGAGCAGGTAATTTCAGAAAAATTTCTAAAAGTCAAGAAGCAGCTTGATTCTATTCTCGAGCTCAAGTCGGTTTCAGAATCAAAAATTTCAAGCATAGATGAAAGGCTGAAAAGAATAGAAATGATAATAGAAAAATTGCAGATTTCAATTCTAGAAAAAGTAGGGGGATATGGACAAGCGATAGGAGATATAAAAAATGAAATGGAAATGATGCAGGAATCATTTTCAAAAGCAGTAAACCCAATTATAGACAAAGCAAGAAAAAATCAAAATATAGAAGAAAAGCCAATGAAAAAGCAGCAGCCAAAAAAGCAGGAAAAACAGGAAGATTCAGACGGCTTTGAAAATTATCTCAGATAATTTTCAAATATAATTTTAGTATAATTAAAATCAATTAACTTCAAATCAATTAATAAAAAGCGTTTTAATCTAAAAAATAATATAAAATTAATAATATTAGATAATTTTTGATTAATTACCAAAAGCATGAACTAATTCTTCAATTCCATTAATCTCATCAACATGGACAGGAATTCCTTTATCTCTTCTTCTTTTAATTTCAGCTTCAGCAGCAGGACTTATTATTACTCCTCTCCCACCCCATAATCCAGCTAACAATTCTTTATCACTTGTAGAAACAACATACCCATGCTCATTTGCCTGTGCATATATTGTCATTTTAATCCTTCTTCACTTTTCTTGCGATTGCAAACCCCGCAATCAGCGCAATTACAAGCAGAAAAACGCTTCCTGAAACTTTCTCATCATATACCCAGTCTTTTATCTTGATAAAATCAGAATTTGATGCAATACTGAAATGATTATAAAAAATAAATACAAAAATTAAAGCAAAAAGTGCAATAAAAACCCATGCCAATCCCGGCCTTAATATTTTTCCAGAATCTTTTGCAAGAACAAAAGCAGCAATCAGAATTACAAAAAATATTATAAAAATAAGAGCAACAAACCACGGAGTTACAGCCTCAATATAGCTTCTCGCGCTTGCTAAAGATACAAAAATTATGGCAATAATAAAAGCAGTTGATGCCTGTGTAAAAGCATTGTCTCCCAAAATCTGCGTCTTGTTCAAGATAGCATATACAACTACAAACGCAAATAAAAAGCTGAATATAGGCAGAAAATAATTTATTCCGGATATGTCTATCATTTTTGTTTGCTTTTATTGGTTTTAGTTACCATTTAGCAGTTACAACTATATTTAAATCTTTCGGTTATAAAATCAACATAAACTAATTAAATAATTCTTATAATTCAGGCTTGCTGTCTTAATTTAATCTAAACTAATAACTTAG
>VGKQ01000060.1 GCA_016866995.1 Candidatus Pacearchaeota archaeon | reverse complement strand
CGAGAAACAAGTTGAAAGCAAGATTGCAAGAAAAAGAACACTTGAACTGCAAAAACTTCATCTCAAAATAAATTTAGAAGAAAATGAAAAATTAGAAAATTCAGAGCAGGAAGTTTTTGTCAATGAGAAGACAAACTCAATGTATTTTGGCAGGACAAAAAATTACAAGATTGTTATAATAAAATCAGAAAAAAATATACTTGGAAAAACAATAAAAGTCAGAATAAAACAAGCTTTTTCGCATTATTTTTTGGGAGAAATTGTCTGATTTTTCTTTATTAATGTTGCAAATAAATTTAATTGTTAGTTCAATTTAACATAATTATCTCATTAACATTAATAGCGGCGTGGTTATTTTGATTATTGGCGGATTTATAATGAGATATTATATTTTTCCTTCAAGCTAGGAAGAATTTGTGAGAGGCAGAATTTGAACCTGTCTGCGTTTTTTTCAATATTATACTCGTTTTCACATACTACAAATTCTGCATCTAAAATAAGAACTCGATTATAATCTTTTTCTTTTATTTCCACTTTATCAATCTGGGGAACTTGCAGAACTGCGTCGCTTTCGCATTGTGAAATGCAGTTGTCAGCAAACTGAATTGAAGTTGAATTTTCTGCAATTACAAGCTTTACAGGGCACTCTGAAACACACTTAAAATTAAGATAAGAAAACTTGTTTCCATTGTTTATATAATCTTCGTATGCTTTATTTTGTTTGTAAGATTTAAATCCAAACACAACAAGAATGATAACTGCTATTGCAATAATTCCCATAATTAATAAAACTTTTTTCTTGTCTCTCTTTGCCATTTTTTAATATACTTCTTATTATTTTTAAAGCTTGTGAAAATAAAAATTAACTCAATAAATTAGTCTATATTAACAAATTAAATAATCTAAAAATATATTAATTATTATCTTCAACTTGATAAATAAATTATTAATTAAGGATTATGTGTAATTAGTTGGTGTGGAAATTACAAAATTATCTTATTTAACTTTGCTCAATGGCTTGAACCTCTGCCAGGCAAGCTCGAACATCTGCTCGAGAGCTCGGGCAAAGAATTCTGTATTAATCCAGACACCTACATCATAGTTTGGATGAACTTTCTCGTCATCAAGAAGCATAAACATTAACTGCTCGCTGTCTATAATTGCAAATCTTGCCTTAAACCCATCAATGCTTCTTACTTCTGCAACTTTACCAAGCTCTTTTGCAATCTTCATATTGCTTGAGTTTATAGGAGCAGCTATTCTTATTTTAACTCCTCTCTTTTTTGCCTTCTCAAAACTTAGCATTAGGGCTTCAAGTTTCCTGTTCAATCCTTCTGTTGTAGTTACAATAGTTATTGTTTTTTCTGCGTCTCTTATCATCATGTCAAGATGGTTGTACATATTCTGCCTGCCTCTTAAGCTTCCTGAAAGCTCTGATGGCTCAACAAACTTTACTCCCTGAGTAAACAAGCTTGTAAGCTCGTGAAGAACCTCATCTCCTTTTAACTGCTCTAATCTTTTTGATTTTGCCTGAGCTTCAACAACCAAATTTTTCTTAACTCTTTCAACAACTTCTTCTGGCTTTAAAGCTACAAACTTGATGGGCTTGCCAAGTTTCATTATTATAAATCCTTTTTTCTCTAGACTCTCAAGAATATCATATGTCCTTGATCGAGGAACATCACTTATATTGCTCAGTTCTCCTGCAGTAGAAACACCCCGAGAAAGCAGAGCAGTCCAAACTCTCACCTCATAAAGATTTAAGTCAAATATTTTCCTCAGCCTGCTTAAAAACTCTTCCCTCACTATCATTTTTTTTTAAATATTTTTTTAAATTACAAATTAAAAGTATAACTGCTATTTAAACCTTTCTTTTTGTTACTTGATAAGTAGTAATAATTTTCACTATCAGTTGAAAACAAAAAGAATTATATCTTGAGTTATGCGAGATTGAAAAGTATATCTTGTTTCTATACTTTTGAGAAGGATATTTCAAAATCTATATCTTTTATTGTGAATTTTGCATTATTCTTCATTTTCTTTTTTATAGACGATAAAATCTCTATTTTTTTTGCATTTACTCTTTCTTTTATGAATTTTTCCTGCAGTTTCAATTTATTGACAAAATTTTCAGGAGCAGAAATTTCAAGCTCAATTTTATTTTCTTTCACTAAGCCTGCTTTTTTTCTT
>VGKQ01000059.1 GCA_016866995.1 Candidatus Pacearchaeota archaeon | reverse complement strand
GTTGCAATCGGAAGCTCAAACTTTCCTACAACACCTATTTTGCTGTATATGATGTAGGAAAAAACTCTCTCTTCTCCTGGCTGCAAGCCCTCAATATTCCATTCAAGCCTTCTGTTTTTTTCATCAATATTATCTGGAGGATATGCGCCAAATCTCTCATAAATTTTTGTCATTGCAGGAATTCTGTCTATTATTGATATTTTTTCTACAAATTTCCTTGCTGATGCTGATATTGTAACTTTTAATGCAAATTCTCCGCCTTTTGTTTTTACAAAAGTCACTCTTTTCTTAAGACTAAGATTTGAGATGTTGTATCTGTATATTAAATAAGCTCCAAGCACTATTACAATTAAAATAATTAATGGATAAAGATAGTTTGTTTTTATTGTAATCTGAAGCTTGTCTCCCGGCCTCAACTCCTTAACCCACGAATAATAGACAAAAATATTTTTTCTTTCTGACTTGTCAGGGTAAACATTAAAGCTTGTAAACAATCTTGAGATTATATCTTTTGTTGTTTTGGCTTCTGCAATTGAAGGCAGATTGCCTATGTTTTCTTTCTCTATTATTTTCTCCCTGAAAATTATTCCTGAAATAGATTCTGTTGTTTTTATTCCTGATTTCTCAATGAAATTTATGTCGCCTTCTATATTCTCTTCAACACCTTTTATTTCCACATTTCCTGAAAGAATATACTTTCCTGCAACAAGTGTTTTTATTTTTTCCTTGTCAATAGGAACTACAAATTCTTTTTTTTCTAAAGGAGACAGGGAAAATGTTTTTTCTGTGTTAAAGAAAGCAGAATTAAAGCTTGCTTTTATTTCAGGAAAATTAAAATTAACTTTGTTTTTTATATATAATGTGGCTTGCTCTGATTCTGGATGAATATCATAAACACCTATTTCAAGCGCATCTTTTAAGCCAACTAAATCAACTGAAAGAGTATCTTCCTGAATTCCTGAATTTTTTCCCTTTATCTTGTAAACAAATGTGAAGCTTCTTTTTTTTGTCTTGTCAAGCGGATTAACCATTATATCAATTGTCTTTGTTTCGCCGCTTGGTATTGTAAACGGCTCTTTTGGAAGTATTTCGACGCCAACAAGGCTGTAAATTTCAAAACTCTCTGTTGAGCCTGTGTTTCTTAATGTTAAAGTAAAAATCGCGGGATCTGAAAATTCCAAGATAACAACATCATTTACTGGTTTTTTTTCTATTTCAAGCGCAGCTGAAACAGATACAATTGAGAGAACAAGCAAAACAGAAACAAAAAGTGTAATTTTATTCATCTTTCTCTCCTTTTTACATAAAAATTTGTCTTACTTATATTTAAATCTTTCTAAGGAAGATTTAATTAAGATGTTATTAGCAAGTAACTATATTTTATATCAAATTATGACATTTATTAGCTAAATTATCTATAATTAGCCCATATTTAATTTTATTTTTGTTAGATTTTAATTTTAATGGTTTAAATTGTTAATTAAGTTTTTAATTCTTTATTTGCAGAAATAGATTAAATATTAACTTAATAACTTTGATTTATGATAATTATTAATGCTAACAACAGAAATAATTTATGTTAACTTATCTTTTAATCAAGTATGCATGCCTTCTATCGCCAGAAATGCCTTTGCCTGCGCAATAAATTCGTCTGCTTCTGTAAAAATTCTCCCTTCATAATAATCTATTCTCCCCCGAATAATATATCTGTCATACAAACCTCGAAGAAATTTTGTAAATGCGTTGTTCTCCCACCTGTGTTCATAATCTTTTTCGAGAACAGCATCAACCTTAATTTCAGTCTGCCCTTTGTTCATCTTGAGCTTTTTCCCGTTTTCCTCAACTTCTACAGTTGTCATGCCTAAAATTCTCCACTTGGCTTTTATTACAAACCTGAAATAGTCTGATATTTTTCTTCTTGCCTCCCATTCAATCTCAACTTCCTTGCCATTTGGCTGGATTTTTTCTGAATATGTTTTTTCTGTCAGCAAGTAGCCCTGATCGACAAGCCATGTGTAGCAAAATCTGTAAAATTCTTTATAATCAAAAATTCCTGTATGCTTTATTTTTCCTGAAAATATTGTGTCTCTTTCTGCCATTTTTTCTAATATATTACAGAAAAAGAGTTTATAAATATTTTCTTATGAAAATATTTATGTGTTATCCAGAAATAATGCGCTCTCGATAACACACATAAGCTCTGTTAAACAACAGAGTCTTATGAAAAAACTAAACCTGAAGAAAATCAAATGGATCGTAAAGGAGGGCGATAAGAGAGAACAA
>VGKQ01000058.1 GCA_016866995.1 Candidatus Pacearchaeota archaeon | reverse complement strand
CCTTAAGACAGCAGCCATTTCCAAAGTGGAATAAAATTAATCTGTTTTCCCTTAATTTTTTCTATTTTCTCTGTATCATAAGTAATGACAGTAAGATTGCTGCAATTTAGCTGCTTGCCTGCTTTTATCAAAGATTTTATTTCTCTTTCCCTGATCTCTATATCATCAAGATTGTAATAAACCTGTATAAGTTCCTTAATTTTTAAACCCTCTCTAATAACAAAATCTACTTCAGAACCGGTAGGTTCATAATAAAAATAGAATTCATAACCTTTCCTTTTTAACTGGAGGAAAACAGCATTTTCCATAATTCTACCCAGATTGGAAGAAAACTGAAAAGAGACAGAATTGATTAATCCGGAATCAATTCCATAAACTTTTCTGGCACCTTTCAACTGATTTTTTAACTTAAAAGAAAAAGAAAAAAGCTGAAAGATAAGGTATGCTTCTTCAAGATAACTTATATAATTTTTTATGGTATGTACACTATTTATTTCAAAAATGTTTTTCAGTTTATGATAGGTGATTCTTGAACCAAAGTGTGAAATTAAATAAAGAGATATTTCTTTAATAACCTTAAAATACTTGATTTTATGGCGCAAAACAATATCTCGAGTAATAATTTTATCATATAAATCTCTTAGATATTGTTCCTTTAACTCGATTTTGGAAAGTTCAGGAAAGCCCCCAAATTTTAAATATTCACCAAAAAGACTTTTTATAAGTGCTCTATTTTCAGTGATATATAAATCATTTTTGCTGTATTTAAAATTCTTATATTTTAAAAACTCCTCAAAGGAAAAAGGATAGAGCTCAACTGCAAAATGTCTCCCTGTCAGATGAGTGGATAGTTCTTTACTTAAAAGTTTGGAGTTACTGCCAGTAATAATAAGGTTATGCCCCATTCTTTTTAGCCGGTTAACAAATAATTCCCAGCCTTCAACATTTTGTATTTCATCAAGAAGCAGATAATTAAAATCAGGATTTATCTCTTTTAAGACTTCTAAAAAATCATTCAAATCTTCTGCTTTTGCGCCAATTAATCTTTCATCATCAAAATTTATATAACCATAATTTTTTTCTTTTAAAATCTGATGCGATAGAACAGATTTTCCACATCTTCTTATCTCAATAATTACTTTAATTAAATTATCTTTAAGAGAATCTCTTACTTTTTCCTCAATTTCGCGCTCAATAATTTTTGTTTTAAAAATCTCCTTAATTTCTTCTCTTTGGTCAAGAACTATTTGTTTTATAGTTTGCTTTTCCATAAATTTTTTATTTATCTTTTATTAGTATTAATAATCTAATGCACAGAATTATCAATATATTTGCACTCAACTGCACAAAATTAATTATTTATAGTTATTTTAAAATTATTTAT
Source organism: Candidatus Pacearchaeota archaeon (assembly GCA_016866995.1). Classification (GTDB taxonomy): domain Archaea; phylum Nanobdellota; class Nanobdellia; order Pacearchaeales; family GW2011-AR1; genus VGKQ01. The sequence continues at coordinate 1,028 of VGKQ01000058.1, read as the reverse complement.
TAGTTTGTCAAATCCTGCACTCATTAATGCACTCTCATTAATATAATAGAAAAAGAAGGGCTTGAAGAAGATATTGCTTTGACTAAATTTGCAGAGAAAAGAGAAAAGACATTTTCTGAGGAAGAGTCTTTAACAAATGATAAAGTTTGGTGTAAATTTGTTTTATAAATTAAAGATAGAGCTTTAGGATACCATATTTATATTTATCTCCAACTGGCTTATACATAAAGTAAAGCCCCATCATTTCGGATATTCAGAAAGAGAGGCTCAAATTTCTCATTTTTAAAGAGTGATTTTTTAAATCCCTTACCTTATTGCATTTTAAATCCAATTGCCTTATATTTAATAAGATAAGAAGGAGGATATAATGCCATCTTTAAGGGGTACTATGCGTAAAACAAAAATTACAGTAACATTAAGCAATTATGTATCAAATGAAATAGAGAGGATTGCCAGAAAAAAAGGAATTCCAAGAAGCCAGGCGATGGAAGAAATCCTGCAGGATTGGCTAGCCAATTCAAAAAGAGAAGCAATTGAAAATGAAATAAGGCATTATTATTGTTCTGTTAGCGAAGATGAGCAAAAAGAAGACAGGGAGTGGTTAAAGGTAGCTGAAAAAAATGCGGAAGGTTTGTGGAATGATTGATTATCCAAAAAGAGGAGAAATATACTTGATAAAACTTCCTTCAAAACCGGATGATATTAAGAATCGCCCTGCTCTTGTGGTGTCTATGGACATTAGAAATGAACTGGCAAATGATGTAATTGTTCTTCCTTTATCCACAAATTTAAGAAAAGCTCCCACACATGTTTTACTTAATGAGGGCGAAGGCGGACTATTAAAGACATCAATTGTCAAATGTGAACAAATAACAACACTTGACAAATCTTTTCTTATAAAAGGTCCTTTTGCAGGTAAGATCAGCGACGAAAAGATGAAAGAAATAGAAAAAGCAATTATGATATCTGTGGGGATAATATAGAAGTAATATTCAAAGTAATTTTATACACTAGGAATTGTTCTTTCT
>VGKQ01000057.1 GCA_016866995.1 Candidatus Pacearchaeota archaeon | reverse complement strand
TAATAAAACACAATAAAATCAATAGAACACAATACTGGCATATCCCACTGCCATATCCCAATCTTGTGAAACATCACCAGAAGTATAATAGCATAATTTTTCTCCGGTTAATTTTAAATTTTTCGCAGTTTCAATCAAAGATAATATAGCCTGACTTCCGCATATAGTTGTCTTTCTTGAAATAACATAAAACTCATCTGCATCAAGCTTTAATATAGACTGAATTGCCTTATCATCCAACTCGTACAAATTTTCCCGGATATTTTCAGTAAAAGGAAGAAAGCCATAAGCTCTTCCATAATGAGTAAAATCACTTGAAGCAATAACAAAAATATTTTTCTTCTCATTTTTAATAATGTCTGAAATTAATTTGCCGAATTTCTTCAGCTCTATCAGGTTCAAATCCTTGACAAGCATAGGAACAATTTTGAAGTTTTTCTGCACAGATTGAAGAAATGGAATCTGCACTTCTATAGAATGCTCATACTTGTGAGCCTCTTCTGAAACAGAAATATCAATCTTATCTCTTTTTGCCCTTAACATAATCTTCTCAATCAGCTCAATATCACTTTCCACACTGCCAAGCGGTGTATCAAAATCATCAATTGAAAATGAAATTCTTCCTCCTAATCCGGAATGATTTGTTCCAAGAATAATAAAAGCATCTATTTTCTCATTTCTTATCAAGTTGTATACAAAACTCGCGCACTTTCCAGAATAGGCATAGCCAGCATGAGGCACAATTCCTGCTTTAATTTCTTTGTTTTCCTTTAGCTTAATGCTTGCCACCTCTAAGTTCGAGAAAAATCCAGAAATCTGCTTCTCAATTTCCTGTTTCTTTTCAGGATAAAAGCTTCCTGCAACCTGTGCCTTCCTCATCCTTGAGTAAATAAACTCTTGTATAAATATATTTAGATGGCAGAAAACTCATAAAAACCAAAAGATTTATATAGTTTATTATATACACTTATATAATAAAATACAGGTGTATGTGCAAAATAAAGGCAAAAAAAGGTGAAATAAAACATGGAAGAACAGAAAACAGAAGAAAATGAGAAAATCTACCATCATCCTACTTTGGAAAGCATAAACATGGTGGAAGAAACTATAAAACAAAACTCAGGAAAGCTTTCAAGGTTTCAATTATGGAAAAAACTGCCGAGAAAAATGATGTATCAGACATTTCTCTATATACTAAACTATTTATCAACATCAGGAAAAATAAAAATTGAAAAGAAAATTACATGGATTCAGAAGCAGGGTGAAAAACTATTTAAAACACCCCAAACTAAAAAACTAATGAGAAACTTGAAGCCAGCAAGCAAAGAAACAGAGGAAATAATCGAGTCTCTAAGCCCAAATGAAAGAAAAATTATTCCTTACTTAAAAGAAAATCTTAAAAAAATTGAAAAAGAGACAGGATTGGACGAGACAAGCATAATGCGTGCTCTCTCTTTTCTTGAAAATAAAAAAATAGTCAAACTAGAAACAGAGAAAAAGAAAATAGTTGACTTGGGAGATAATGGCATTCTCTATGTTAAAAATGAGCTTCCTGAAAGAAGATTATTAAATTTTCTTGCTGAAAAGAAAGAACTCGAATTGAAAGATGCAAAAACAACAAAACTTTCTGACAATGAATTTAAAGCAGCTCTCGGTGCATTGAAAAAGAAAGCAATGCTTGAGTTAAAGCAAGGGAAAGTAATTCTCATAGCTTCAATGGCAGAAATAGGAAAGAAAATGCTTGAAGAAATCTTTCTTGAAGTTCTTCCACTAGAAATAGAAAAACTCGAGACAGAGCAAAAGCATGCATTTAAAATGCTTGAAGGAAGGAAAAATATAATAAAAATTGAAGAAAAAAAAGAAATCAAAATTGAGTTGAGCGAACTTGGAAAAGAAATAATAAATGCTGATTTAAGCAAGGCAGAAAATTTAATTGAAAATTTAACAAGCGAGATGATTAGAGATGAAAGCTGGAAAGGAAAAAAATTCAGAAAATATGATATTAAATCAAGCGTTCCAGAAATTTCAGGCGGGAAAAAACATTTTGTTTCTCAAGCCTGTGAGTATGGGAAAAAAATCTGGCTTGAAATGGGATTTAAAGAGATGTCCTCAAGTTTAACACAAACAGGCTTCTGGAACTTTGATGCTTTATTTACAGCCCAGGACCACCCTGTTAGAGAGATACATGACACATTTTACATAAAAGATATAAAAGGAAAATTGCCTGACAAAAAAATTGTAGAAGAAGTGAAAAAAGCCCATGAAAAAGGAGTTGATAAAAGCAGGGGCTGGGGATACAAGTGGAATGAGCAGGAGGCAGAAAAAGTTATCCTGAGAACCCACACAACATGCTTGTCTGTGCAGACTCTCGCAAAAATGAGAGATTTAAATCTGAAAAGTGGAAAATTTTTTGCAATCGGAAAGTGCTTTAGAAATGATACTCTTGACTGGAGCCACGGCTTTGAATTCAAT
>VGKQ01000056.1 GCA_016866995.1 Candidatus Pacearchaeota archaeon | reverse complement strand
GAGCGTTGGAAATACAACTAGCGAAGCTGTTGCTCACTACATTGTTTCTTCTCAACCTTGGCTTGATTTGTGATATTACCATTTTGTTTTCAGATACCTCGCCCTTTAGGGCGGGGTAGTTCATTTTTAAGCATTATTGTGATTGATTATGATATTTTTTATTCTGTTGGAGTGCCAGGCATCACAACCCTTGTTTGTTTTTCTGAAAGATTTTCAGGAATCATCCATCCTTTATCAATTAACAATTTTTTTAATTCATCATATCCTTCCAGTGCTCTTTCATCTAATTCATATTTTTTTGAATCCGAAGTTATTGCTGCAGTTGCTCCTGCAACATTTTGAAGCATTTCTTTATGAACACCCCTTATTCCAAATCTGCAGTTAAGCCACTCATCCCAAAGCCACGGAAAATATGTTTTAATATCCCTGCTTTTTCCTGATTTTTTCAAAGATTCATGAAAGCAGTAATTAAACCAGTCTCTTTCTCTCTGTTTTTCTTCTCCCTCAGTTCTTGTTGTCATTCCATTTGCAATCCCCAAAACATTTAAAGCGCCATTAACAAATTTAACCCTGTGCCTTGGTTCTCTCCCACAATTCGCATCAAATAAATCCCAGTAATAATCGCATGCTCTTTTCCATACATCAAGATTCAGTTTCATTCCAGGAGAAGAAATGAATTCTGCAGCATCAACAGCATGCCTTCTGAATTTTATATTTGGATCAAGTATTACAATTCTTCTTTCTCCATCAACCATAATATTTGATGTTGTAGGATTTCCGTGTGAAACCTGGTCTTCCAGAAATAACGGCTCATAAGATTTATCAATAACCCAATAATGTCTTCTAATTGTTCTTTTTACTTCATCTGGCAGCTCTTCAACATTTCTTAATCCTTTTATTGCCCTTATATACCCAAGAGCTTTTTCAGTAGTATTTGTTTTGTCATGATAAAGATGCCTTGTCAGTCTTCTGAATCTTTCTCCTTCTGGCACTCCTCTCATTCTCTCATCTCTTAATTGCATCATTCTTAATCTTAAATCAACATGCAGTTTTGCCAGAGCTTCAAGCACATTTTTTGCAATTTCTGCCCTATCTGACTCTTCAAAAGTTTCCTCCATTAATTTATCCAGTGTCTCTCCGTCAATTCTTCTTTGCACAATAAACCTGCTTCTTGGAGCATTAGGATAATAAGTAGGCATATATGAAAAATCGCAGAATTTGTATGTTTCCTGCTCAACATGCCAGTATTTTCTAGGAACTTCCAAAAATCCAGCAGGAAGATGAGAAGGCCTGTCTGCGCAGTATTTTACAAATAATTCTGTCTCTCCTCTTTCTTGTTCTGTATCTCCTGAATAAACACATCTCATTGTAAAAGCGCATGTAAGAGGATTTCCGCCAGGAACATGTGCTGACTGAATTCTTAAGTTTCCTGGCCTGGTTGCTTTTGAGCCGAAAAATGCAGCAATCCCTTCAAACTCTCTTCTAACATGCTCTTGTGCATATCTTTCTATATTATCAAGTGTTGTTTTATCATATATCATCTTAGCTTCTTATTTTAATATTTAACATACAAAACCATTTTTGCATTTTGATAAATCTGCTTCTGTATATAATTTAAATTGCTGGATAAAGAACATAATTTCATGTCTTCTTTCTCAAGAGCCTGGATTTCATCTCTTATCTTAGTAGTTGATTCTGTTATGTTTAATGCTATTGATGAATCATTTTTATAAAAAGCATCCATGCACCCAAAATATGCCTTATGAAGTTTTTCCAGAATTTCATAAACTTTTTCTCTTGTCTTTTTTGAATCTTGTTTTGCTATTAATTTCATGGCATATTTTAATCCGTCTGCAAGAGCTTCAAGATTAAAGGCAAACCACCATTCATTAAACAGCTTTATCCCATTAGTCTTTAATTTTGTAAGAAGCGAAGGGTTGTCTATTCCTCTCATAAATATTCTTGAGCATAAAAAATAGAATTTATTGATGTCTTCATCTATTTCTTCTATATTTTTCAGTTTTGCTTGTGAAAATTTTTCTTTTTTTATTTCTTCAAGAACTATTTCAAAAATTTCCCGTATATTATTGTCTATTCTTCTGATAAAGCTTGTTAATGCTGTATTTTCAAGGCTGAAAAAATCTTTGGCAATAATCTCATTTTCATTTGAATCTATCAGCTCAAAGCTTAAAAAATTATTCAGTATTTTTTTAATATTCTCTTTGTCCTGCTTTGTTTTTAGTCCTTTTATTTCAAAAGAAGTGTATCCCTTAATATATGCAGCCCGGATTTCTCTTTTCAGCATTTCAAAATTTTTATTTTCTGTATTAATTGAAATTTTTTTATCATTTGGCTGTTCTGAAACAGACGGAGAAACAATCAATTCTCCGTTTGAATTTTGCTGTACAAAAATGCTCTCTCCTTTTTTCAATCCTGCTTTTTCAATCCAGTCTTTTGGCAGCGCTATTGCAAAGCTTGAATTTCCTAATTTTATTAATTTTCTCTGCTCCATTTTTAGCTGGCTTTTGGCTGGATTTCTTTATTTTTTACT
>VGKQ01000055.1 GCA_016866995.1 Candidatus Pacearchaeota archaeon | reverse complement strand
AGCTCAAGTCTCCATAGCAGACATTTGTCAAATAGCTTGTTCTTGAAGGAACTTCTGCATGTGCATTTCCAGCAGCATTCAAGCCAACAACTTTATTTGCGTTTCCAGATAGGCAGTCATGCGGATTCACTCCTGTATATTCTGAGCCAAAAATCTCATCATAGCAGATTTTTGTATTGTAGTTAGCATCATTCCACAATGCTCCGTGAGCATTAGTTGTGTCAGAAATTTTCATTATCACCTGTGAATCCGGACAAGTTGCAGGAGGAACAGTAGCAGTGCAATAATCTCTTCCATTTCCAGAATTATGGTGTTGCTCTATTTCATAAGCAGAAAGAGCTTTCTTCCATAATGCAACTTCATCAATTTTTCCTATAAATCTGTCTGCAAGAGGGGAAATAGTATTGTCACTTCCTATTTCAAACTGCCATGTTGTGGAACCATAATTAATTGCTCCAGAATAATCGCACGATTTCTTGTCTCCTGAAAGTGTTCCTCCGCAATTTTTTAATTCTTGTTGTACTCCATTAATATAAAATGTATAAGTATTTCCTGATTTTGTTATTGCAACATGCTGCCATATGCTTGAAACAGAATCTTTTGTCTTAATTATAGGGGTTGTGGCAGAATTACCCATCCACATAATTAAATCTCCATTATACAATGCAAATGAAATTCCACCCGAGCCAGCCCACGCCCCAATAATCCCTTTGTATGCTGAAAGCCCAAGTGCATCTGGTTTTATCCATGCTTCAATTGTAAAATCAGTATATGTTTGTCCAAATTTCAAATCATCAGAAAAAGGAACACTTATCCATGTTGGATTATTTGTATTAGTATTTGTCAAATCCAGGCTTCCTCCCCCAACTTTTTCTCCTGAAAAAAATCCAGCATCTCCGCTTGCTGTCCCATCATGCCCATCAGCATAATCCTTGCCAAGCTGAGAGCTTGAATCAAACTTCCAGTAAGCAATCATATCAGAAGGACAGGCGGCAGAAACTAAACTCAAACTAATAACAGCTAAAATCAAACAAGCTAATATAAATTTATACCTCATTTTCTTTAATTATTTCAGCAATAACAAGTTTATAAATATTTCCTCAAAATTTAAAATTTAGAAAACTATTTAAACTCAATACTATTTATTAATTTAATAAAAAATGGTGAAAATAAATATAGAAAAAAAGCATTTGCTTGTCTTATTGCTGTTTCTCTCAATTGTTACAATAGCTTTAGTCATAGCATCAAATCCATCAACAAAGCCAAATCCCGGACATGCTTCAAACGAAATTATGGTTAATATAGGAGGAGCAGACAAGACATTGCAGGCTGCAATTGATGCCGGAGATTTTGGTGGCGGAAAAGTAGGAGCGCCTGCTTTTGATAGTGGCTGGGTGAACATGGCACCATCCCAAATTTATCCTTTTCTCTATTCTAAAAATAATACACAAGGCACATTTGATTTGACAGGAAAAAACCCGGAAAAATTTTTAGTTTCTTTAAAATTTAAAGATTGTAATTCACCATATGGGCCAGAAATAACTAATTTTGCAGATGGCTCAAGTTACGGGTATTCTGGATTATTTTATGGCGCCTGGTACCAGAATATGAACACAACAGGATTTCAAATTCAAACAGGATATTATTTTAATTGCGCAGCCAGGATTTATATTTGGTCTTGGGAATAAATTTTAATGTATAAAGTATAGCAACTTCCAATTATAAATCAACCATTCGAAGTTGGAAATTAATTTTTTATTTAACCTTTCATCACAGCAATTTTAACTTTAAAAACCCCTTTTGGCTTTCGATTTATAATATTTTTCTTTATATAACTTTCGAAGATAATCGAAAGCTTTATAAATTAGGCTTTTTTGTATATTAGATGAAGAAAATAGAGCAGGTTTATCGCGAGATATTGTTTCAGGCAATAGAAAATAAAAAAAGGGTTTTAACTCAGTTAGAGCTCTCTAAAAAACTTGGTTTTTCATTAAGTACAATAAATCTTGCTGTAAAAAAACTTGAAAAAATGAATTCTATAATAATCGGGAAAATGAACTTCCGGGCGATAGATGCAAAAAAAATTCTTTATCTTTGGGCAAGCACAAGAAACATAGAAAAAGACATAATTTACAAGACAAGAGCAGAAATGCCTGTAACTGACATAGAAAAATCAATGCCAGAAATAGTTTATGGGGCATATTCTGCATATAAATTTAAATTTGAAGAAGTTCCTGCAGATTATTCAGAAGTTTATGTTTATGCCAGCCATGAAGAATTGGAAATATTAAAGAAGAGGTTTCCTGAAAATGGAAAAGTTCCTAATCTCTTTGTTCTAAAAAGTTCTGGAATTGAAAAATATTCGAAGACAGGAACAATTGCTCAAATCTTTGTTGACTTATGGAATCTGCAGCAGTGGTATGCATCAGACTTTTTAAAAGCATTAGAGGAAAGACTAAAGCAAGGTTAAAAATGGAAAACAAAATTAATGACAAGGAAATAATCCTTGCTGAATAAAATGGAAAATAAAAAAATAAGCGGGTTTTGGAATTCTCTCTTAACAGAAGAAAGCTGGAAAATACTTCAGGAACTAAAGAAAAGCCACAATTTTATTCTAATTGGGGGATGGGCTGTTTACATGTTTACTAAGCAGCAAAAATCAAAAGATATAGATATTGTTGTGGATATAAACGAGCTGCAAAAATTCAAGCCGGAAAACCTGAATAAAAATGATAACTTAAAAAAATATGAAATAAAAAAACAGAATATAGATATTGACATTTATCTGGAGCATTATTCAAGACTTGCAATTCCTGTTGAAGACATAAAAAAATTTGCAGTAGAGATAGAGGGATTTCAAGTAGCCTGCCCAGAACTGCTCA
>VGKQ01000054.1 GCA_016866995.1 Candidatus Pacearchaeota archaeon | reverse complement strand
TCAGGAGAATTCCATGTTTTTTTGTCAAAAATTGTGTGTGCTGAATCTAAAAACTCCCACCATCCAACAGGCTCATCTAAAGTATCACATCTTGGATTTGATGATGTTATTTTCCAGCTTGTAAGTGAAGGGTTACTCCAGATAATTTCAGCATAAACCAAAGACACAGCAATAAGAAGAAAAACACAGATAATAATTCCCCCTTTAATTAAAACTTTCATTTTATTATATTATTTTTGAAGTTTTTAAATCTTGCTTAAATTTATAATTTTTCATATCCAACAAGCAATCTGGCTTCATGCTCACGAGGAAGCACAAACCCTCTTTTAAATCCAACAAATTTTGAATAATTCTCAATCCAGCTTCCATACAAACTTGGACCTTCATCAAAAGTCCAATTAAACCACAAATTAAAAGTTCCAGCCCCAATCTTGCTGTTATCCAAATCATAGCACTTTAATAAAGCAGTTGAATTTCTAACTTCATAACACCCCGAACTCTTCCCATAAGCAGGAATTACAGGACAAACATCAACAGTACAACTTGCAACATAACTCAAATTAGCATTAAAATCAACAATTCCAAGATAAATTTTTTCTCCAATAGTAGGATCAGGAGAAGATATAACAGCAAATACATTTATTCCCTCCTTATAAACAAAAATTCTCCTGTAATCATAATCTTTCTGCCCTCTCAACATCTCTTCAGCAGCCAATCCAATAACCTTTGCCCCAGAAGAAACATACTTATGAGTTGTATTGCAGTTAGAAGTCATACAATTATACAGGCTTGTAATATTCCCATCATCAAAATTCCATCTTACAAGCAAATCATCATCTTCATCATAACTAGCCTGATTAAAATTAATATTAGTGCCAGCAAGCCACTTGCTCTCAGCATCAGGCTTGACAATAACAGCATTAGGAAGCGAGTTTCTTTCAGGAGCATTCACAGTTAATACACCATAAACAGGAGTATCATAAGAATTATACTCAATTCCAGAAACCTTGGCTTTAAAATAATAATCACCTGTCTCAAAACTCCCATCATTTTTCTTTCCTGCCTGCCATGTTGCATATCCATATGAAGAGTTTACAGTTGCAATAACTTTATCTCCAAAAAAGAAAGCAGGAATACAACCAAGTCCAGAACACTGCTTATAAATTGTATAATTTATATTTCCAGACAATCCAGCACCAGCAACATTCAATTTTACAGTATCTTTCACATCAGCTAAACTTATTTTCACATTTATCATATTGCTCCAGTAAGCTCCAGAAACAACGCTTGCCAATCCTGGCTTGCAGCATATTTTGACTGGATAATTTGTATAAGATGCATTTTCAAGATGGGCATTTGTTTCTGCTGATAATCTTACAACATTTGTAAATCCAGAAGAGCATGGAGTTGGATCTGTTTTCATCTCACAGCTCAAGTCTCCATAGCAGACATTTGTCAAATAGCTTGTTCTTGAAGGAACTTCTGCATGTGCATTTCCAGCAGCATTCAAGCCAACAACTTTGTTTGTTCCAGTGCAGTCATGCGGATTCACTCCTGTATATTCTGAGCCAAATATATCTTTATAACAAATATCAACATTATAATTAGTATCAGAATATAAAGCTCCATGTGAGTTTGTTGTTTCAGAAAGCTTCATAATTACTTGTTCAGCAGGGCACGACACAGATGAAACGCCACATGCTCCTTCAAATATTATTTTCGGGCGTTTTGTTGCATCTGAATATTCAGAAGAATAAAAAATATTTCCATCAACAACAGGTCCGCCGAGCCCAGGAGCAATTATAATTCCATTATTTTGTCCTCCACTTTTCCAATAATTAAAAGCAGAAGTAATATCAAATGATTTCCAGTAAGGAGTACTTTCCCAAGGCAATGTGCCTTCATCTATATAATCCGAATCACTATAAATTTTTCCATTTCCAGTATATGAATTCCATGTAATACTTGACTCACTCCAATCCTGGTTTGCTTTGTATACTCTATAACTTCTGCCAACCCCCCCTGCATAAACAAAATAGTAATAAAGCTTAAGATAAACTTTGTTTGCGCTGGCTGGAATGATTGAATCCTTTAATTTTAATAATACTGCAGTTTTTGAGCATCCAACATCAGTATTATAATATAATTTCAAGGAATCATCATTTCCATAATTTGAACTGCTTGAATCACAATGTATTGTAGCATCTTCAACCATGCCTTCAGAAAGACTGCATTCTAAGTTCTCTCCAGAAACAGAACAACCGGCAGGAACAGGATTTCCTGCGCAGGTTTCTGGAGGTGGTGGAGCGCCTATTCCTGAACACGAATTGCATGTTCCAGCATTAACCCCATTATGCCACTCTCCACTAGGATTATTTCTAACCCAGCAATAATTTGATGATGACCCAAAACATTGTATATCCCAGTTAGCAGTAGGATAATACATAATGTAGGAGTCTCCAACTGAGTTGCATGCAAATTTCACGCCTTTATATTCACAAATATTTTGAGTTCCATAATATTTTGGGTTTGCAAAAACCCCTTGTGAATCACAAATATCTACACATGAAGCAGAAACTAAACTTAAACTTATAATAACTGCAAAAATCAAGCAAAATAATATAAATTTATACCTCATTTTCCCTTCAATATCGTAGGGATATATGTTTATAAATATTTCCTTAAAATTTATATTTTTATTAATTGATAAAATCAGATAACATTAATTATTTATAATTTTTCATATCCAACAAGCAATCTGGCTTCATGCTCACGAGGAAGCACAAACCCTCTTTTAAACCCAACAACTTTTGAATAATTCTCAATCCAGCTTCCATACAAACTTGGACCTTCATCAAAAGTCCAATTAAACCACAAGTTAAAAGTTCCAGCCCCAATCTTGCTGTTATCCAAATCATAGCACTTTAATAAAGCAGTTGAATTTCTAACTTCATAACACCCCGAACTCTTCCCATAAGCAGGAATTACAGGACAAACATCAACAG
>VGKQ01000053.1 GCA_016866995.1 Candidatus Pacearchaeota archaeon | reverse complement strand
GGTGTATGGCAGCAAAAAATAAGTTCATTAAAAGAGGCAAACAATGCTTTTGTTGATTCTATTCTTAATAATACCGGAAATAAGGTGGGATTAGTTACATATAGAAATACAGGAGTTTATGCATCCGGCTGTCTTAATTTAACAAACAATGCTTCTGTACTAAAAACAAAGATTAACACATGGAGTGCCAGTGGAAACACCCCTATCTGTGCAGGAATAATAAATGCAACAAAGAGGCTGGAAAGAGACTCATCCCAAAATAGATTGAAAGCAATGGTAGTTATGAGTGATGGAGAAGCAAATGTTCTTTGTTCAGAAATAGGAACCGGAAATGCAAAAAATGACGCGATAAATGCTGCTTGTCTTGCAAAAAACAGCTCTAACATAACTGTTTATGCTGTCGGATTCGGCTCAGATACAGACACAGCAACTCTTCAGGCAATTGCAAATTGCGGCGGAGGCAAATACTACTACAGCAACATAACTGATATAATAAATATCTATAATCAAATAGCCCAGGACGTGATTGAAGCTTCTTACAACGAGCAGACAATATCTGTAACCGGAAATATTTCTACAATTCTCTATCCAGATTCTTATATTCTATTTGATTCTTCTGGGCAGGAGACAAATTATGGTTTAATAACAACATATGAGCAACCATTTACAGACTCTTCATCAGGCAATTTTTCAATTCCCTCTGATTCCAAAGTAATAGAAACCAATGTGATTTCATATTCAGGCCCAAGATGGACTTCAACTGTTTCAGCAAATAATCAGTATGCCTATAAATTATCTGATTATGGTTCTAATTTTATAAGGCTTGGGGATCCATACTCAATAAACATTCCAAATAATCTGATTATTACAGGAGCAAATAATATTAATCTTACTACCGGGCTCTCGCCGACAAATTTATCTTCTGGTTCGTCATATAACAAGATAATTTACACTCTAATAAAAAATATCAGTGCTTACTCCCCAATTTCCGATTCAGCAGACGGATGCATCTGGAATATTGAGTTTGAAGACAGCTCAAACATCACAATTAGAATTCCTTTAACATATTCAGGAACAAGTGAATGCAAGTATAATTCTGCAGAAAAAGAGTATGATGAAAATGATGCAATACAAACGGCTGTTTATAATCTTTTCATACTTCTTGATACAGAACCAGACGGCAAAATAGACTTTAAGTTTTCAGAGCAGGATTTACAGATAAGTTCTTCAACAATAACCGGAATTCCTTACATAAAATCAACAGAAGTGCAGGTCAGGAGGTGGTACTGATGAAAATTAAAAATAAAAAAGCAGTATTTTTTACAATTTTAGTAATATGCCTGCTTTTTCTTTTCTTGGTTGTTTATACATCATTTTCAGCAATATCTAAAAGAGAGGCAATTAATAAAAGAATTGAGACAATGAATAACTTTGTTTTTTCAATGGAAAAGGATTTATCGCGGCAGCTGTATATTTCTGGCTACAGAGCGATTTTTATATTCGAGAAAAAGATTGTTGAGGAAGGTTCTTACATTTCAGATATAAATTCAAGTTTTCAGGAGCTTTTTTTCAACGGAACACTTGATGGAGAAAATCAGGAAATAATGAATGGAGCAAAGTTTTCAGATATTCAAAACTCAATAAATCATTCAGCCAACAGGATAAATGTCGCAGTCTCTTTCTCAAGATATAATGTTTCAATATCTCAAATTGATCCATGGAGAGTCAGGATTTCATTTAAAACAGATATTTTCATTAGTGATATGAATAATCTTGTATTTTGGAACAAGACAGAAACAGTAGATGCCTATGTTCCAGTTGAAGGCTTTGAAGATCCGATTTACACTCTTAATGCCAATGGAATAATTCGCAAGATAAACCACACAAATTATGTTGTGTTTGCTTCAGGAACAGACGTATCAAATCTAACTAATCATGTTCAAAGCTTTTATTATCTAAACTCTACTCTTGCCCCAAGCTTTCTTGACAGGCTTGAAGGAAAAACATCTCCAAACGAGCAGGGAATAGAATCTTTAGCATATCTTCCTGAGTTATCAAGCCAGGGAATTTCAATTAAATCAAAATCCTGCGTAGACTATATTTACTTTTCATCATCTAATCCGGATTCAAAAAACATTCAGGGAATGCCTTTGTGGTTTATACTGGATGACGCGCACCTTGATATATATCAAGTAAGGGGTCTTGCTGTCTAGCAAGTTTTTTATATTAAAACAAACTAAAAAGAAAATGAAAAAATCAGCAATCATTATAATAATAGTATTAATTTTAGTTATAATAGTTTCTTTCATATTCTTATATCCAAGACAAAATCCAGGACAAAAATCCCAGGATAAAAATAATTTCTCGAGCGTGCTTTCAGACACGGGTTTGTCTGAAAATAAAACACAAATTTCAGCAGGCAGTCAAGGAAGTTTAAATCAAGGAACAAGCGGGGGCGGAGGAGGAACAGGCGGCGGAGGGAATACTGGAAGCACAGAAAATCCAGCTCAAAAAAAGCAGCTTCCATCAGATATAAACACCACAGACTGCGGTTTTTACTTTGTTGAATACGGAATTTGCGCAGGCACGTGCCCGCTTGGAACATGCAAATCAGAAGGAAGAAGCTGTTACTGCCAGAGTTAGCCATAAAAACATTTATAAACTGATTTCCCCTCGACTAATTAATCAATAAAAATTGAAAAGGAGGTAAAATGGAAAGAAAAGCACAAGCAGCTATGGAGTTTCTTATGACTTACGGCTGGGCTATCTTGGCAGCAATCATAGCTATAGGAGTTCTTGCATATTTTGGAGTTTTCTCTCCTGGAAAATATGTTTCAGGCTCAGCTCTTGTAACCGCCCCTTTCTATGTCAATGCATGGAATGTTAAGACTACAGGCGTTAATCTTGAACTGCAGAATAATGGTGATGCAAAATATAATATCACTGCAGTCAATGTAACTAATTGCGGAGGAGCAGGATATGGTGATTTTGTTGCTTCTGGAAGTAAAGCAGTAGTAACAGTTCCGTGTACACTTACTGCAGGAAATAACTTCAAAGGAGATATAACAATACACTATATAAAAGAAGGAAGCTCAGTTGATTTGACATCAACAGGCTCAATAGCTGAAAAAATCACAGCATAAATTTATTTTTATTTTTTTATATTTTTATCTTTTAACAAGGTTTTTAAATAGCTTTTTCTTTAGTTTATAAAATATTTAAACAAGCAAAAAGGAGGTAAAATGGAAAGAAAAGCACAAGCAGCTATGGAGTTTCTTATGACTTACGGCTGGGCTATCTTGGCAGCAATCATAGCTATAGGAGTTCTTGCATATTTTGGAGTTT
>VGKQ01000052.1 GCA_016866995.1 Candidatus Pacearchaeota archaeon | reverse complement strand
CTTCATTCTTAACTTAAAAAATTCTTTTCGTATCTCTTCTTTTTTCATAAGAAAATTAGAATTTCATAACAGAACTAATTTTCGGTTCCCTAGTGACATATGTCTCTAGGGTATACATTTATATTTTATATGTTAAATTTTTAAAATTAGATATTCCACATAAAATTTATCCTAAAAATAGAATTAGAAAGATATTTAAATCAACTTCTTTTTACAAAAGAAGCAAAATAGGGAAGAAAAAAATGAACAAAGGAAGAAAAATTACTGGTGGAAAATATCACAGCCTGAGAAAAAGAAAACTTTTTGAAAAAAATAGACAGGCAAGAATAGTCAGGCTGGGAAAAGATAAAAGAAAAAGCATAAGAACAAGAGGCGGAAATATAAAAACAATTGTGCTTTCTGCTGAAATTGCCAATATTTACAACAAGAAAACCCACAAGTCAAAAAAAGCAAAAATAACAAATGTTCTTGAAACACCAAGCAACAAGTTTCTTGCAAGGCAGAATATTCTTGTAAAAGGCGCAATAATTGAGACAGATGCTGGAAGAGCAAGAGTAACTAATCGTCCAAGCCAGGAAGGCAATGTTCAGGCAATTTTAATTGAATAATTCTATAAATTTAACAGGCAGTATAATGTACACCAGACACAGGCCAAACTGGAAGTTTTTGGCACTGCTTAACATTAGCAAACTTGTTATTGCCCCCAGAAATTCTTGTTACATTATCACTCAGAGAATCAAAACAATAAAAGCCATATCCAAAATTATTACAACCAATACTATCTTGGATAACATTAACAAAATTTCCCTGTGCATATATACCAATATAATTCTGACTAACATTTACTCTAATTAAAGTATTATCAGACTCGCCAAGCCATATGCCAGTGGAGCTATTTTTTACATTAACATCTCTTATAATATCATAGCTGCTCTTAGAACTAAAGAGAATACCCACATATTCATTTATAAATGAAGAATAAACCCCCTTATGCTCTACGTGGCAGTTTTGAACTATAGTATAATTTCCATATATCCTTATTCCAATACTATTTGAAGAAACCCCATAAGCTATTTTGTTGCTAAAATTAACACAATCTAGAGTAATATTATTTCCATTTATCACAAAACAATTAAACCCAGTAGCTGATACTGGTCCAGAAAGAAGATAAATCCCATTATTTATCCCAAGATTGCTGCAACTGTCTATAAGTAATTTGCCATCACAATTTTCATCAATCTCATTTGAAGGATTATCAATTGCCCCGGGATTTATTGCCATATTGCTGTCATTGCAGTCTAAATTATTAGTTGAATATCCTATAGGTAGTGCAGATCCGCTGCAAACTGTCTGCAGATTTCCAGTACCATAGTTATCCTTGTCTGCATCAACATATCCTTGCAGATTTTGCCATATTGTTGCATTATTGTCATTGCAGTCAATGGCTGTACTTAATCTTGTAGAATTCCAGCCAGATGGACAGTTACTTCCACTGACTGTTATTGATGTTCCATTATAATAGCCATCTCTATCATTATCTCCAAAACAATCAATCTGCTGAGGAATAGGAGTAGTATTGTTAATTTCAATGCTTCGATTTATAATAATATCTGCTTTCAGTCCAATTTCTTCCTTGCCATCAATATTCAGAACAGGATAAATTTCAAAAGATACTGGTTTAAAACCAGCAGGAAAAAGAGATTGGGCTATTAAGTATGTAACCTGCTCCAACTCTCCAGGAAGGCTTGTGGTATTAGTATAAGTCCAAGTAACTCCGCTTGCATCCTTAAACACAATCTTAATGGCAGAAATAATTCCCTGTCCAGTACTTCTCTCAACACTAATTTTTATAGGATCTTGTATCAGATTAACTGTGTAGGAAGATAATCCAACATTAAATTTTTCAGTATGAAGCTCTCCGGATTTTTCAGAAATCGCTGTCCTGACAACATTCCAGACAATAATAACTGCAACAATCACAATAAGAACAATTAACACAGTTGTGATTATCCCTCCCTGCGCTCTCTTCATTTTCTTATTTCTATACTTTAGTTTATAAATTTAAAATACAGATTTAACAAGATAGAAAGATTTATAAACCTTCTTGCACCGAAAGATTTATAAATTTAACTAAAAAATCTACTTTTTAAAAATGCCACACATTAAAAGATGCCCAGAGTGCAATTCAATTAATCTTACATATGACGAGCAGAGAGGCGAAGTCATATGCCAGGATTGCGGCTTGGTTGTAGAGGAAAAAATGGTTGATACAGGGCAGGAATTGCACGGCTCAGCAGACAAAGGAGAGAAAAAAGGGAGGGGCGGGGCTCCTTTAAGCATGCAAAAATTTGACAAAGGCTTGACAACAAATGTAGGAGAGATTTCTGATATTTACAGATTAGATGCAGGACAGACTCGCAAATTTCTAAGATTAAAAAAATGGCAGGAAAGAGTTTCAACATCAATTGAAAGAAACTTGAGGCTTGCAATGGCTGAACTAAGGAGAGTTGCAAGTTTTCTGAATCTGCCGACAGTTGTAAGAGATGAGGCAAGCAGAGTCTATAATTTTGTTCTTCAGCGAGGACTTGTAAGAGGCAGAAGCATGGAATCAGTGATAGCAGCATGCATCTATGCAGCATGCCGTTCATACAATATCCCAAGAACTCTTGATGAAATTGCAAATGCATCAGATGTGGAAAGAAAAGAAATAGGAAGGACATACAGGTTTATCATAAGAAAACTGGCAATAAAAGTAACTCCTTCATCTCCAAAAGATTATATCTCAAGATTTTCTTCAATTTTGCATTTGTCTCCAAAAGCCCAGAATGATGCTCTCAGAATTCTGAAAAAAGCAGACATTTCAGAACTAACAAGCGGAAGAGGCCCTGCAGGAATTGCAGCAGCAGCCTTGTATGTGGCAGCTTTGTTAAACGATGAAAAGAAAACACAAAGAGAAGTTGCAGATGTTGCAGGAATAACAGAAGTCACAATCCGAAATCGATACAAGGAATTAATAGAAAGATTAGGACTGGAAGAAAAGCTGAAAATCAAGGAAGCTGAAGAGAAGTCAGGCAAGAAATAATCCTATTTCGCAATTAATTTTATATTATTATCTTGCAGGCATAATAAAGCAGGCAAAAATAATTCTAAGCTGAATTAGTGTGTCAAAATTAAATTAGTTTATTTAATAAAATAGTTGCTAATTGAATGTTAATTAAGTGAATAATATAAAAATAACCATTATTTAATCAATAAAAAGTTAAAGATAAGCTAACTAAGACTCATCAAGAATAATTCTCTTCCCAAATCCCCCTCTTTTCTCTCTTTTCTCTTTTCTTCTAATTTTTCTTGTTAATATTTTTAAATTTGCAGACAGCATCAATTACTTCAAGAATATCAACAATCTCATCCTCGCTCTCGCTTTCATAAAACTCATTAGCTTCTTCTTTTAATTTTTCTTTTATCTTTTCCCAATACTCTTTCTCAGAAGCTGTATGAATAACAGCTTTTTCTCCTTTCTCATTTATAATTTCAGGAATTCTGTCTCTCACAAGCTTATTGTATCTTATATTAATTTTATAATGATTAAGTTTTTTATGCGGGGAAAAGGATTTGAACCTTTGCAGGCACTAAGCCAGTTGGTTTCAAACAAACCAATCCTGTTCGTTTGGATTTATTTGACCTAAGCCAACT
>VGKQ01000051.1 GCA_016866995.1 Candidatus Pacearchaeota archaeon | reverse complement strand
CAATTTTAATATTCAGTATGGAAATTGGTTCAAGAAAAAACAGATAGAAAAAATAGGAGATGATGAGAACGGCAATCCGTATATTAAGCCAGAGAAAAGCAAGTATTACATAACAAGAATGTATGCGTATCTCCAAAAAAGCCAGATGGATGAGGATTTGATATTAAAGAAGGCGGATGACAACAAGAAAGTAAATGCTGGGCCTGAAACATGGCAGTTGTTTATTTATGGCTTGCTGATAGGATTGATGGTTTTTTTTATCTGGCTGTTTACTCCTTTAGGAATAATGTTTGTAGCAGGAGTTTTAATGATATTTTTAAGCTCAACACGGGCAGTTAGAATAGTTGGCTGGGTTTTAGAAATTGTTTCTCTTGCAATAACTTTAATATTTACGTTAGTATTTCTTGCAATTGCGGCTTCAAATGATGCGCTTGGAAATTACATTGTCGTGTCTGTTTTGATTACTGCTTTGCTTGTTTTTGCATTGATGATATTATTTATGGTTTTAGAAGCAAGATATAAGGGGCAGGAAAATGTTATTATACGCAGGAAGTGATTTATTGCAGATAGTAATTACATGTCTTATTGTTTTTATAGCAAGTTCAATTTTGTCTATATTCTCTCCTTTTGGGATTGGGTTTGCTGTTTTCAGCATTATAAGGGCAAAAACACAAAATTCAAACCTGAGAAAAGCCTGCCTTGTATTTCAGATTATCCTTCCTATACTGACGCTCATTGTCGGCATGCTTATTGCAATTCTTTTCTTTATGACTTCTTATCACGGATATTTTAGCACGGAAACTTTATTTATTCCTCTTTTGGTATTTTTTGGAGTTTTATTTGTTGTTTGCATTGAGATTGGAGTTTTTTTCTGGGAGAATTCATTGTTAAGAAATCAGGCATAAATTTATAAATAAGTTCTCTTTCTTTTTCAAAAGAAACAAAAGACGAAAGAAAAATTTTAAGGAGATGATACCTAAAAAAGTTTTTTTTACTAAAGGAGTAGGAAGGCACAAGGAAAGACTGGCTTCTTTTGAGCTTGCATTGAGAGATGCTGGTATAGAAAAATTTAATCTTGTGTGCGTTTCTTCAATTCTGCCTCCAAACTGCAAGATTATTACAAAAGAAAAAGGGCTGCCTGAATTAAACCCCGGAGAGATTGTGCATTGTGTTCTTGCAAGAAATGAAACAAGCGAGAACAACAGGCTTGTTGTTGCTTCTATTGGGTGCGCTGTTCCTGCTGATTCGAGCAATTATGGATATCTTTCTGAGCATCATGTTTTTGGCGAGACAGATGAACAGGCAGGAGAGTATGCTGAAGATCTTGCTGCTTCTATGCTTGCAACAACTCTTGGAGTTGAATTTGATGCTGCAAAAAGCTGGGATGAAAGAGAACAGATTTACAAAATGTCCGGCAAAATTGTCAGGAGCAGAAATATCACACAATCAGCAGAGGGAAAAACAGGATTATGGACAGCTGTTGTGGCTGCTGCTGTTTTTGTTGAAGAAGGCGAGCAGAAGCAAGTTTCACCAAGCCAACAGCAGTTAACAAATTTAAAAATTTCACAGATTAACCATCAAAATTCACAACAAAAGCAGAATTTAAACCATGTTTCTGCTGATTTAATCTCTCATGATTCTTCTGCCAACGGCAAGCAAACATAAAAATAAACTTTTAATTAGCAACTAAAAGTTTAAATATAACACTAGAAAAAATTAAATATAGCTTAATATTACTTTTATTAGCAAAAGAGACAAAAATGGCAGAACAAGAAAATAAAGAAGAAGTAAAAAATGACGAGAAAATCAAGGAAGAAATAAGAGAAGATGTGAAAAAAGTTGAAATTCTTGACATATTAAAGCTTGTTTCTCCTGGCACCCCTTTAAGAATAGCAATTGATGATATTACAAGAGCAAAAACTGGAGCATTAATTGTTATAATGTCTCCTAATCTTGGCAGGGCTTTGGAAGGCGGATTTAAGGTTAATTGCAAATTTTTTCCGCAGAGATTAATTGAATTAAGCAAAATGGATGGGGCAGTTATTCTTTCAGATGATTTGAAGAAAATTTTATATGCAAATGTGCTTCTTATTCCAAATCCCGAAATACCAAGCCCTGAAACAGGAACAAGACATAAAGCGGCTGAAAGAACTGCAAAACAGGCAAATACACTTGTGATAGCTATTTCACAAAGGAGAGATAGAATAACATTATATTATTGTGACACCAAATATGTTTTAAGAAATGCTGACGAGATTTTAAGAAGAGCTACAGAAACACTTCAAATTCTCGAGAAGCAGAGAGAGATATATGATGATTTAATTACAAACTTGAATGTCCTTGAAGTTACCGGATTAGTATCATTCAGCGACGTGTGCAATATCCTGCAGAGAACAGAAATGATAATCAGGATAGGCGAGCTAATCAGAAAGAGCATTGTTGAACTTGGAAAAGAGGGAAACATTGTAAAGATGAGATTAAGAGAGCTGACTAAAAATGTTGAAAGGACAGAGCAGTTAATCCTGAAGGATTACTCAATCAAACCCGAGAGAATTAATGAGCTAATTTCTGGAATTAGTTTTGATGACTTGATTGATACAGAGGGAATATCAAAGCTGTTATTTAACAAGGCGAGCAACGAGATGATTCAGCCAAAGGGATACAGATTATTGAGCAGGACTAATCTTGCAGAAACTGATTTGCAGAATTTTATTGAGGGCTTTAAGAATTTGAATAATATACTTAATCTTGGCATAGAAGACATAAAAAATGTCCTGAAAGACGAGGATTTTTCCCAGGAGTTTCATAAAGAAATGAAAAATTTAAGAGAGAATGTTATGGTTGGGAAGAAGATATAATTTTATTTCCACTTCAGAATCAAAGTGAAATAACTTTTTATACTCTTTATCCTTATTTCTTTTATGTTTGAGGATACTAAAATAAAAGAGAAAATGGAAATAGATAATTTTCTAAGTTTAATAAGCAAGTATTCAAAAGAACAAATAGAATGTACTTCTCACACCTTTTTTAGGTTAAGTGAAAAACAAAGAAAAATCTTTAATCATGCTGAATTAATAAAAATTTTATTAAGCTCAAAACCATTTTTAGTTGGTATTTAATATAATGGAAATTATGCAGTATTTTATAAATATGAAAATAAAAACCTTAAAATTATACTTGGAATTAATGACAGAAAGATTAATATAATTACTTTTTATTTTATAGAAGAATGGCAAATACCAAAAATATGAAAGAAAGAACTTTAGAAGCAGAAGGAGAAATGGATTATGATTATTTAAATGATATTCTATTTTTTAAGGTAAAAGAAAGAGAATATGATTTTTCTTTTGAATTTCAGAATATGGTTGTTGATATAGACAAAGAAAAATTTATAGTGGGCATTCAAATTTTTAGTGCTTCTAAATTCTTATGCATTAATAAGATTAATTTAAGACAAATACCCAAATGGCAGTTTAAAGCTAGGATAAGCCAGGGCGTAATTGAAATCCGCCTTTTTTATCAGATTTGCGTGAGAAATAAAATTATAGAAAAAACCCCTATAATTATCCAAGAAAACAAATCAAATCTTCCTTCTCCGCAATTAGTAGTTACTCAAGCATGATTTGCGATTAGCTAAGAGCTCGCTTTTGCGAAGATTTTTATTAATAGTCATACTCTACGGCTTGCTGCAGGGTGAAAGCCAATAAAACAATCTCTATTATTAGCTTATATCACAAGAATTAAATTGTTTAGTTCCCATTAAACTAAATAATATAAATTTTTTGATAGGTATTAATAACAGGGTTGGTGATTTTCTTTTTAGTTAGTTTTATATATAATCTTTTATTATATAATTTATGGATGATAAAAAAGAAAATGTTGATTATCTGAAATTGGCAAGACAAATACTAGAGAAAGAAAAAGTCAGATTACAATTTGGCGTAGCAGTTCAATTTGCTGGCTATGAACCTCAACACCCCAATATAATATGGCCAAGAACTTCTCATGATATTACATTAATTCTTTAGTTTTGATTAGTTTTATAAATCCGCTATTTCTTGATTTTTTATGATATCAGAAAAACAACTTGCAGAAATTAAAGAACATCTTGAAAAAGCCCAAAATCCATTATTTTATTTTGACAATGATACTGATGGGTTATGCAGCTTTTTACTGCTAAGAAGAGCTATTGGGAGGGGGAGAGGGGTTGCAATAAAAAGCTTTCCTGATTTAAACCCGAGTTATTTCAGAAGAGTTCTTGAATTAAATCCGGATTATGTTTTTATTCTTGACAAGCCAATAGTATCTGAAGGATTTTTAAAAGAAGCCCAGGAAAAAAATCTGCCGATAGTATGGATAGACCATCATGAAATTGAGTTTCCTGATTTATCTGATTTTCCTGTTGTTTATTATTATAACTCAATGAAGTCTGAAAATCCGAGTTCAGAGCCTGTAACTTACTGGGCTTATAAGCTTGCAAGAAGGGATGACTTGTGGCTTGCAATTGCAGGTTGTATTGGAGACGGCTACTTGCCTGAGTTTTCCAAGGAAGCTGAGAAGAAATATCCTGGATTATGGAAGCCTGTGAAATCAGCTTTTCAGGGATTGTATAAT
>VGKQ01000050.1 GCA_016866995.1 Candidatus Pacearchaeota archaeon | reverse complement strand
ATTGTTTTTAACAAGCCCGTTTTAGTGTTCTTATAACCCTATGCTGATCAGAACCAATTACAGCAGCAGCATAAAATTCCATGAATCCAATATCTGTACCGGGGTTAAGAATTGTCAAAATCCATGAATCTTTTTCTAAATCTTTATAAACTTTCAAATCTAAATCTTTTATAGGATTTCCTCTGTCAACAATTCTTGCAATATACGGAAATCCTCTCCAGTCAGGCAAATCATCAAGAGGAGGCATCTGAATAGCCAGATTAAAAGAAAGAACTCCTTCATTTTCAATTAAGCATCTTAAGATATCGTAAGTTGGCTGCTTGAGTTCATCTAGACTTTTTCCTAAAATCCATACTTCTTTATCTTTTTTTGGTGTAATACTTCCTATTACTCTGCATTTCTCTCTTTGACAACCCAATTCAAGAGCTTCATGAATCAAAAATAAATCATCAAAATAATCTCTCTTGCCTTCACAATCCTGCTTGTATCTTCTAGCAGCCTCTCTTAAATTATCAATATCATCGTAAGCCATTCCCTTTGTTGTTAATACATGCATGTGGTTTGGCACCTGTGAAGCTCCTGCTTTTGGCAGCGCATTCCATCCGATTATAGGAAAAACTGCTTCTGGATGTTTTTTATATACTTTCTGAAGCCACTCTGCTGCAACATCTAAAGAATCGAAAAATTCATCTTTAGTAAGTTTATACGGATTTCCTTGACTTGGTATAACTATTCCATTGTGCGCATCATAGCTTGCAGCGTTTATAGCACTTTTACTCTTATTTTTTCTTGTTCTCTCTCCATCTTCATCAGCTGATGTGTATTTTTCTGGTTGTTGAAAGTCCCACCCCCCAACTAGATCTCTTTCCACACACCTATCAGCCTTATCTATGGGTTTCTTATTGTCTTCTTTTCCTTCTTGACTGTTTCCGGGCTTGTAACATCTTAAACCATTAAACACTGCTCCTTGCCTATAATATCTATCAAATGTTCTGACTATTGTTTGTCTTTTTATTCTAGCTAGAGTTTCTTCTACAGTTTCATTTCCTTGTTTAAAATACTTGTAGGCTTTTGCACGAAAATCATCGGGAATAGACAATTTAGCTTCGTCTGTCGAAATAAAGAAAATTTTTCTGCACGCTTCTTTTGCATCTCCTTCTAATTTATTTACGTACTCTTCTAATCTGACTATGGTTTTTTCACCCATAACTTTTTAAAATTACAAATCTAGATAAAACAGCATGATTGATTTTTATGACAAAAGATAAGATTGAGAGAAAAAAATAGGAATTTTGTTAATGAGAAAATATCTACTTATTAAATGATTTTTTTTATTATTAGTAATTTTTATAGATGTTTAAATATGACTTATGGTAATATTTTTTAAATTAAAATTCTTATTTGTCCTATTGCAAAATAAAAGGTTTTTTAAATAAGCCTTGCTTAATTTTTAAATGGAAAATAACAAGCTTGACTTGAAGGATTACGAGATTTTAAGAGAATTAGATACAAATTTCAGGCAGAGTTTTTCAAAAATAGGGAAAAAAGTGAATCTCTCAAAAAACTCTGTTGCTTTAAGGTTTGAAAAACTCAAAAATTATACACTTCACAATGCTACCGGCTTGAATAATGAGTTACTTGGATATAAATTAATTAAGGTTTTTTACTCTTTTGATTTCTACAATGAAGAAACAGAAAAAGCAGTGATAAATGAAATCAAGAAACATAAAAATATAGTTTATGGTGCAAGATATTACGGATTATATGATTTATGCGTAGCTTTCTTTGTTGATAATTTTGATAATTTCATATCTCAGATAAACAAGTTTGATGAAAGATTTGCAGGCAGGATTAATAGAAAAGACATACAAATACTATACAGGCAGATTTATTTCAGATATAATTTCCTGCATAAGGTTCCTGTCACAAGAATTTCAGATATTCAGCCAACAACTAGGCGCGTTCCTGTATCAGAGCTGGACGAGAAAATAATAACTATAATGAGATACGAACCAAGAATAAATATTGTTGATATTTCAAGGAAATTAAGAGTTTCTACAAAAACAATTTCAAGCAGAATCAAGAATCTTGAAAAGTCAGGAGCTATAATGGGGTATTTTATGACTATAAATCCTGTTAAATTTAATTATGATACTTTTATGCTGCTTATACAGCTTCAGAACATGAGAAAAAAAAAGGAATTTGAAAAGTATCTTTATAATATAAAAAATGTGAAATACATAACTCATATGCTTGGTTTCTGGGACTTTGAAGTCGATTTAATATATCCCAATATTACTGAATTGCAAAATCAAATAGAGATAATGAAGCAGAAATTTCCAAACTTATTCAAAAAAATAGAAATTGTCAGTTTTGGAAAAAGAATTGTTACAAATGAAGAGAATTTTTTTGCTTAATCACTATCATTAATTCTAATAACATGCCAGCCAAACTGGGTTTTCACAAGTTTAACATCTCCCTTTTTTCCAGAAAAGCACGCATTTTCAAATTCTTTAACCATCATGTTTCTTGAAAACCATCCCAAATTTCCGCCTTTCTTGCCAGAGGGGCATAAGCTCTTTTCTTTCGCAAGGGTTTCAAAGCTCTTGCCATTTCTCAAATCATGCATTACTGCAAGAGCTTCTGTTTCTGTCTTCACAAGAATATGAGACGCATTAACCTTATTCATCTTCTTCCTTAATCTTTTCTTGTTTTTTCTCATCCTGCTTCAAATCATCAAGCTTTATTGAGTTAATAATCTCGCGGAATTCAAGAAATTTTTCAGCAGGTATTCTCGTGCCTGCTTTTGTAAATCCAGTATATCTCTCAGATGTAAGAAACTCTCGTATTGTAACTCCTTTCTTGCCACCATAATCATCTATTCTTACAACAATATCAGTTGCCTCGTTTTTCTTCATCTTTCCAATATCTTTTTCCATATTCTTCCAAGTTTTCCTGTATTTTTAAACTTTAACTATCTGCTTCTATTTTAAGCATAAATTTATAAATCAAAAAAATATATAAATATGCGAAGGATTGCAGTTAACCTGTTTTCTGTATGCTACTAAATTAATATGGAGGAAAGATGAAACTTTATGTAGGAAACCTTGGATGGGAAGTTAAAGATGTAGACTTAAAGGAAGCTTTCAGCAAATTCGGAGAAGTAACAGAAGCTGTTGTTATAGTTGACAAGTATTCTGGAAGGTCAAAAGGATTCGGTTTTGTGACTTTTGCTGATGATGAAGCAGCAAAAAAAGCAATTTCTGAAATGAATGACAAGGAAATCAAAGGAAGAGCAATAAAAGTCAATGAAGCAAAGCCCATGGAACCAAGAGAAAATTTCCAGAGAAGAAGCTTTGGAAGAAGATATTAATCTTGATAAATTTTCTGAATTTTCTTCTTGAATTCAGAAAATTTCTTCTTTTTTATGGCATTTCTTGCATCTTTCATCAAATTTGAAAGATAATACAAATTATGATAAGTAGCAAGCCTTCTTCCTGTTCCAGACTGCTCTTTCAGATGATGTCTTATAAATGCTCTTGAGTAATTCCTGCACACAAAACAGCCACAATTTTCATCTATTGGTTTTTTGTCTGTTTTGTATCTTGAATTGAATATTCTTAGTTTTCCTTTTGATGTGAATAATGTTCCTCTTCTCGCATTTTGTGTCGGCAGTCTTGAATCAAACATATCAACTCCAAGAGAAATTGCCTCAAGAATTTCAGAAGGAGTTCCAATTCCCATTAAATAAACAGGCTTGTTTTCAGGAATAAATTTTTTCTGAAATTCAACTGCTTGATATTGTTTTTCTCTTGGTTCTCCTAATCCTAGTCCGCCAATAGAATACCCGTCAAAATTTAATTTTACAATATCTTCAGCTGATTTTTCCCTTAAATCAGGATAAATTCCCCCCTGCATAATTCCAAACAAAAGCTGTTTATTTTCTTTTTGTTGCTTCTTCTGAAGCTTGTCATGCTCTTTCTTGCATCTTCCTGCCCATAATGTTGTTTTTCTTACAGCTTCTTCTATTTCTTTTTTCGAGTGAGAAAAAAGTGGCATTGAATCAAGGCACATTGCTATTTCACTTCCAATGTCTAACTGAATTTTCATGTCTTTCTCAGGAGTCATAAATATTTTCTCTCCAGACGCAGGATTTTTGAATATAACTCCTTTGTTTGAGGAAGAAATAAAAATTTCTTTTGAATACATCTGAAATCCTCCTGAATCAGTAACATTTATACCAGAAAAATTCATAAATTTTCCAATTCCACCAATTTTCCTGATTATTTTTTCTCCCGGGCGGAGATGAAGAATAAATGCGTTTGATATTGTTGCCTTAATTCCTATTTCTTCCAAATCCTCAGTTGATATAAACCTGACAGCAGAATTGCTTGAAACAGGCATGAAAAAAGGCGTCTCAGCTTTTTTCTTTCCAATTTTTAGAACTCCAGTTCTTGCTTTCCCATCTCGTGCTATTATTTTAAACATAATAATTATTATAAAAACGATTATAAAAATATATCTTAAAATAAATTAGATTATAAATAAAGTGAACATCTCATCCAAAGTAAAATATCTAACTGAAATATATAATTGAATTTAACTTTTTTGCTAATTTAATATACTGTTTGTTAATAACAATATCAAACTTATCTAATTGTTTAAGGTATTAATTATGGATAATTTGATTTGTTTTTATTTAAGTTAAATAGAAAATTATGAGTACTATAAATAATAAAAACAAAGAAAAA
>VGKQ01000049.1 GCA_016866995.1 Candidatus Pacearchaeota archaeon | reverse complement strand
CCTCAATATAGCTTCTCGCGCTTGCTAAAGATACAAAAATTATGGCAATAATAAAAGCAGTTGATGCCTGTGTAAAAGCATTGTCTCCCAAAATCTGCGTCTTGTTCAAGATAGCATAAACAACTACAAACGCAAATAAAAAGCTGAATATAGGCAGAAAATAATTTATTCCGGATATGTCTATCATTTTCCATCTCCCGGCACCAGATTTAATTTAGATTCAGCTCTTCTATCATTTTCAGAGCCAGAATTATTCAAGGCAATAGGCAGGACAACTGATGCAAAAACAGCAGCTGCAGCAAGATATGTCAAAACTTCTATTTTATGATTTTGATAAATTTTTTGTATCATTTTTTGCCTTATTAGTTACCATTTAGCAGTTACAACTATATTTAAATCTTTCGGTTATAAAATCAACATAAACTAATTAAATAATTCTTATAATTCAGGCTTGCTGTCTTAATTTAATCTAAAATAATAACTTAGCTTCCAGTTTTTGGCTCTCTTTTCCCAGCAACAGTAACAGCAACAACAACTCCAGCAAGAACTATTAAAAATACTATTAATCCTCCCCACTGCTGCCACCATCCCCCTCCATACGCAAACCCATTATATTCATTAAAAGAGACAAAAGTAACAATAACAAAAATAAATGCCCCTAATCCAAAAAATATCCACTTAAATGTATCTTTCTTGCCTTCCAGCTCACTTATAAAAACTCCTGCAAGAATTAATGCAATAAGCAGTACGCTTAATCCAATCCCAAAATTTGCAAATACCATCTGGAAAAATGTCGGAACATATCCGCCAACAAGCGAAAGAAATCCAATTGCAAGTGCAACAATAACAGCAGCCCCTTTGTTTTCCTTGAATATCTTAAGCTGGCATAAAACAGCATAAACAACAGCAAATACTAAAAGAAAAGGAAGAACATATGCAAAAAATCCAAAATTTTCAAGTTGATTTAACAAATCAGTAAATGAAGTTCCAGATAATCCTCCTATATTGCCCCATCTCCTCCACTGCATAAATAATCCAAGCATATCAAAAAAAGCATTATCCTATTTAAATATCTTTCGCTCATCCTCAAGATATTTAAATCAAATAATGTGCTTATCAAAATCAAAATTTTGTGTTAAAATGCTATAATTTATTTTTAGTCCTTGCTTTTTCCAGAGGCAAGAACAACAGCCATTGCGCCAGCAACAATTGCAATAAGAATTATTGTTGAAAGAACAACATTTGAGCCAGAAACAGAATCTTTAAGTTTATCCCAATATCCAGTAACAACCAAAACAGCAATAACAAGAGCCACAAGAACAACAACCCCTCCTGCAATCTTTATTCCTTTGTTAATTTCCAGCCCCTCTTTTCCAGATGCAAAAAATCCATATAAAATTAAAAAAACAAGGATAATAACAGCAAGAACAGCAAGAAAAGGCATTAATCCGGTGACAATTCCCACTGCTTTAGAAAAAGTTACAAAAATAAGTGCAATAGCAAGAGAAACAATAGCATTAATCTGTCTCTTGTCATCCCCAAAAATTTTTGCCCTGTCAAGTATGGCAAAAATCAGGACAAAAACTAGCAAAAATGGTAAAATTATTTCAGTGACTAAAGAGTTAGATAAAATCCAGGGAGTTTCAGCCATATTATTCTCCTATCTCTACTTCTGTCTCGTCCCTTGTTGGGAGCGCTGTTTTATTTATTACAACAACATCTCCTATTGCCTTGACAAACTGGTGCGGGATTATCACTCCTCTTGCACCCCCTAAAAATCCGCCAAGACTTCCTGAAACTCTTATTCTCCATCCGTCAATTTTGTTTTCCACAAGATTAACTTCTTCGAGCTCTCCAAAAAAATCTCCTGCATCAGTGTAGACTCTTTTTCCCAGCACTTCACTAATTTTCTTTATTTTCAGCATTTTTGTCCTCCTTTTTGTTATTCTTCTCTTGAAAGAGAAGTAGAGATTTATATACTTTTCTATAATTCAAAATACATAATTAAATCAAAACAATAATATAAGTATGAAAACAGGAATATTATTCAGCGGAGGCAAGGACTCGTGTCTTGCTCTTCATAAATACAAAAAAGATAAAGTAAATTGTCTGTTAAGCATTATTCCTGAACATGAAGACAGTTTTATGTTTCATTCTCCTAATACCAATTTGTTAAAAAAACAGGCAGAAATGCTCAATCTCCCTTTAATTTTGCAGAAAACAAAAGGAGAGAAAGAAAAAGAGCTTGAAGACTTGAAAAAATTAATTGAAAAGTCAGGAGTGGATGAAATTGTCATAGGTGGCATTAAGTCAAGCTATCAGGCTTCAAGAATTCAGAAAATCTGCCTTGAGCTTGGAGTAAAAGTTCATGCTCCCTTATGGAATCATTCAGCAGAAAGATTATGGCGCGAGCTGCTCAAAAATAATTTTAAAGTTATAATAACAAAAATTGCGTCAGAAGGAATTCCTCCAAGTTTTCTTGGAAAAATTATTGATAGAGAAAAGCTTGAAAAATTGAGAAAATTATCTGAAAAATATAAATTCCGCCTTGATTTTGAAGGCGGTGATGCAGAAACATCTGTCTTATTCATGCCAGAATTCAAAAAAGAAATAAAAATTGAATTTGATGTAAAAAGCGAGGGAGGGTTCAGGCACTTTCTCCGGCTAAATAAAATTTTATAGAATTAAATATATTCAAATATCATAAAATTTAAGTATGCTATTTTTAAGTATATATAATAAAACACCAAAAAAATATGATCCCAAAGCACATAGGAATAATACTCGATGGAAACAGGAGATTTGCCAAGAGATTAATGCTTGAGCCATGGAAAGGGCACGAGTTGGGTGCGGAAAAAGTAGAAAAACTTTTTGACTGGTGCAAAGAGCTTGAAGTAAAAGAGCTTACTTTATACTGCTTCTCTCTTGAAAATTTCTCAAGGCCAAAAAAAGAATTTGACTATCTTATGAATTTGTTTAAAAAAGAATTTTCAAAATTAGATAAAGATAAGAAAATTGAGGAAAACAAAATCAGGATAAGATTTATTGGAAAAACAGAATTATTTGACAAGGAAATACAAAAAATAATAAAAAATATTGCAAAAAAAACACAGGAAAATTCGGGATTCATAATTAATTTTGCCCTTGCATATGGGGGCAGGCAGGAAATAATAAGGGCTTGCAGGAAGCTTGTAGAAAATGGTGAAGAGATAAATGAGGAAAATCTGAAAAAAAATCTCTGGCTATCAAGCGAGCCCGACATGATAATAAGAACAGGCGGAGAGAGAAGAACAAGCAATTTTCTTCCATTCCAGTCAGTTTATTCAGAATGGTTTTTTCTTGACAAAACATGGCCCGAGTTTGAAAAAAAAGACCTGATTTTCTGCATCAAAGAATTTGAAAAAAGAGAAAGGAGATTTGGCAGATAAAAACATGCAATTTTATAAAAAGAGGCTCGATGGACTGACAATCCTGTTTGAAAAAAGAGATCTTCCAATTATATCAGTGGCTCTTGCAGCAAAGTTTGGTTCTGCATTTGATTCTGAAAAAGAAAAAGGCATCTCGCACTTTATAGAGCACATGCTTCTGAAAGGTACAAAATCGCGCACAGCAAAGCAAATATCAGAATCAATAGAGTCAAAAGGCGGCGAATATAATGCATTCACCTCAAAAACATTGACAGCAGTATGGATGAAGCTTCCTTCAAAACATTTGAAATTTTCAATTGAGCTTCTTGCTGATATTTTCAAAAATTCAGTGTTTGATGAAAAAGAAACAGAAAAAGAAAGAAAAGCAATTCTTGAAGAAATTAAAATGTATCATGACACGCCAAACAGGCACGTTTTCGAGGAGATTTCAAAGCTTATGTACAAAAGCCCATTTGGCATTTCAGGGCTTGGAACTCAGAAAAGCGTTCAAAAAATTTCAAGAAACGAATTAATAAAAAAGTATAAAGAAAGATTCTCAGGCAATTTTGTTCTTGTTGTTATTGGAAATGCCGAATTTAAGAATATAATTAAGCTGGCAGAAAAATTATTTAAAAAAAGCCAGAAAATAGAAGAGAATTATGATATAATCAAGATTAGTGGAAATAAAGAAGAAAAGAGAAAAGATATTGATCAAGCCCATATTTCTGTCGGATTTCATTTTCCAAGCCTGGCTGAAAAACCAAGATACGCCGCAGAAATTTTTCATTCAATTTTTTCTTCTGACTCATCATCAAGAATATTTCAGGAAATACGTGAAAAAAGAGGATTAGCATACGCTGTTCTCGGAGTTTTAGAACAGGAAAAAAGCCATGGAGAAGAAATAATTTACATAGGAACAAAAAAAGAAAAAGTTTATCTTGTCAAAAAAATAATTCTCAGCGAATTCAAAAAAATGAAAAAATTGAGCAATAAAGAAATTGAAAAAACAAAGCAGAAGCTTATCAGTTCAAGAATACTGAGCTTGGAGGACAGCAGGACAGCAATGCTGAATCTTCTAATAGAAGAAGTCTGTAAAAACGGAGAAGAATATTATAAATATGAAAAAAGAATAAAAAGCGTGAAGCCGGATGAAGTAAGAAAACTTGCAAAACTAGAAAAATATTCAGCATTCTCGCTTATTCCAGAATAAATGTTAAATCCATTTTTAATTATGGATAATTTTGGTTATTATAATCCATTATTAATTAACTAGAATTTGAATTAATTTCTTAACAAATAATAATATGGGTAATGATATCAACTTAAAAAAACAAATATAATTATCTTCATAATTCACACTAATTAAAAAATTACAATTAATAAAATTAAAAAATAATTAAAAAATTCTAAAAATTTATCTCTTCTTCTTTGTTCCAGAATAGTTTCTGACAAGCTTGCTTATGCCAATTACAAGAACGCCTATAACAATAAGCCAGCTGTTTAGAGTTGCTCCAATGTCAACTTCAATCAAAGGCAGTAATAGCAAGACACC
>VGKQ01000048.1 GCA_016866995.1 Candidatus Pacearchaeota archaeon | reverse complement strand
TGCAAGTTGCTCCTTATATTATTCCAACTTCTTCAAGAATTTATCATGAAAACCGTGATACTGAAATAAAAAGAGCAGCAAGAGGGTTGCCTGAAGTTCCGCACAATAAAGCCCAGAAAGCAGGAGGGCATGTTGGTTTTGTTCTTGGACTGGCAGGATTAGTTGCACAGACATGGTTTTATTGTAATAATCCTGAATTTACACCGCTAATTGGAGCTACAAATGTTCTTGATTTTGTTTATGAATATTATCTAAGAAGATAATTACATTTCTTCCATAACTTCAATTCCAAGCAAAAATAGAGATTGTTTCAAGACTATTCTGAAAGCTTCCACAAGTTTTAGCCTGAATGCTTCTTGTTTTGACTTGAGAACAGGACACGCATGATAAAATTCATTGAATATCTGTGCAAGCTCAAAGGAATAATTTGCAATCAAATGCGGAGAAAGCTGCCTGTAAGCATCCTCAAGTGCCTTTTTAAAATTTAAAATTTTTTTTATTAATTTAATTTCTTTTTCATGCAAATCTGGAATTATAATTTTCCCTCTTTTATTTTTTGCTTTTTTTAGTATTGATGAGGCGCGGGCATAAGAATACTGAAGATACGGGCCAGAATCTCCTTCAAAAGATAATGACTGCTCCCAGTCAAATGTTATGTTCTTGTTATTCTCATTTCTCAGCATCGCATATTTTATTGCCCCAATTGCAACTTTTCTCGCATCTCCACGGGTTTTTTTCTCTTTGATTAGCTTGCTGGCTTTTTTCACTGCTTCTTTTATAAATTCTTCAAGCAAAACAACTTCTCCGCTTCTTGTTGACATTTTTCCTGCATCTTTCAGCAAAACAAACGAATAATGCACAACTTCAGGATATGGCTTCTTTAATAAAATCAGGGCTTGTTTTAGCTGCTCGAAGTAAAGCTTCTGATCCTCGCCAAGTACAATAATATTTTTTCCATATCTGCACTTGTCAATTGTGTAAGCCAAATCCCGAAGAGGATAGAGCCCTGTGCCATCATTTCTTGTCAAAACTAAAACAGGACATTTCATCATCTTGTCTAATCCCATACCAGACTGATTTAAAACCATCCTACCTTCCTCATCCTTAAATAATTTTCCTGTTTTCTCCAGTTCGCGAAGAATATTTTTTGAAGCTTCTAGATATTTAGATTCATAATCAAAATAATCAAAATTTATTCCCATTAAAGAAAATATTTTCCTCTGCCCGACTACAGCAGTTTCCACGATTTTCTTGAATAATTTGCAAGTTTTTTCATCTTTTTTCTCAAATTTATTCAAAAGTTTGAAAACATTTTCTTCTAATTTAGGGTTATCCTTTACTTTTTTGCTTATCTCAACATATTTTTTCAATAAATCTTGAAAACTATCTTTTTCCTTGAAATTCAGGGCAAGCATTGCAATCTGCTTGCTTACATCATTTATGTAATAATGTGTCTCAACTTTATGTCCTGAAAACTCAAAAATTCTCTTTATTGAGTCTCCTATAATCGAATTTCTTGCCCTTCCTACGTGGGGAGATGCATTTGGATTTACAGATGTATGCTCAAGAAGAATTTTTCCCTTTCCTTTTTCTTTCCCATATCCATCTTTAATCTTCAAAACTTGCAAGGCAAGGATTTTCTTATCAATAAAAAAATTCAAGTAGCTTGATGTTGCCTTAATTTTTTCTATTTCCTTGCTTGGCTTTATTTTTTTCTGCAACTCAAGAGCTATTTCTACTGGATTTTTTTTCAAAATTCCTGCTAACTTAAAGCATGGAAATGCAAAATCACCCATTTCAGGATTTGGAGGAATTTCTATCAATTTTAAAATTTCCTCTTTTCCCAGTTTTGTCTCTTTTTCAAGAAGTTTTGCTATTATCTGTTTCATCTTTTTATTAAAATTATTGAGTTTATTAAATTATTTATTTTTTGGCAAGTTTCCACATCAGCTTAAACTGATTCTTGTAGCTTTCTGCATTATCTTTGTTTTTGATAACTACTGCTATTGGAGGCTTTGCTGTCCAGATAAATAAAACCAGAGTGTCTTTGTAAATTATTGTATCTGTTATGCTTGAATATTCTTTAGGAGAAAATCTTGCTTCTCCGTAATAATCTTTTAAAAGCTGAGGATTTTTTTTCTTAAGTTCAGAATTGAAGATAACATAAGATTTTATTTTCAGTTTTTTCTTTCTTTTCTGCCATAAGTACCAGTAATCTTTCATAACATCCTGAAACAATCCTGAAACTCCAAAATCATAATATTCTCCTTTATTTTTCAGCTCATCAAGAATTTTGTCAAGAACAGAGCGAATTCCATTTACTCCAGAATAAACTGTTATCTGCTGTTTTTCTTTTCCTGCTTCTGATTTTGCCTGCAAGTCAGGAAGAATCTCCTGCAGTTTTTCCTGTTTTTGTTTTAAAATATCTGAAAGTCTTTTTGGATTTGCAGAAGAAAAATACTGCTTCTTTCCTTTTATTACAGAAGAGACAAGCCCTTTTTCTTTTAATCTCTGCAAAATTGAGTAAGTTGTTCCTCTGTGCAAACCAGTTTTTTTGATTATCGGGCCTGCTAAACTCTCTCCAAGCTCAATTAAAGCAAGATACACTTTTGCCTCAGCTTCTGACAAGCCGAGCTCTTCAAGAACTTCAATTTCTGCCATTTAGTTCTTAGTTCTTGCTGGTATTTAAGCTTTTCTATTTTGTCATCTTAATTAAGACTACGAATTGTTTAATAGAGGTATGTTGTTACTGCATCGTGCTAAAAAGCACGTCGGAGGATAAGAAAATGCAATTATGC
This sequence comes from Candidatus Pacearchaeota archaeon, assembly GCA_016866995.1. Lineage (GTDB taxonomy): Archaea > Nanobdellota > Nanobdellia > Pacearchaeales > GW2011-AR1 > VGKQ01. The sequence continues at coordinate 2,196 of VGKQ01000048.1, read as the reverse complement.
TTGGAATCGATTAGAGCAAAATTAGGCATCTATACTGCCAAAAATTTCTTTGAATATATTAGAAGCAGGTATCTTTCATTTAAAGGTTTAGGAAAATGTCCTGCTCAAAATAGAGTGTTAGAAGATTTAGTTACTGAAGTTAGTATAAAATTAAGAGAAAATCCTAATGAGCTATGGGCTTCTCAAAAATTTCAGTTAGCATTTAGGGTTACAAAACCAGAACATCTGAGAATTTTAAGTGTAAATGGAGCTTCTCAGAGAGAAGCTGAGAGGGCGGTAACTGCAGGCAGAGTAATGAGTCTGCTGCCATATAATACACTTATGGGAGAGACAACACTAAAAAAATTTCTTCCTTCAATGCCTGAGAAATTTTCAGGCAAATGGAAGCATAGCATTGATCCCTATGGAATTTTCAGAGATATTGATAGAATAGAAGCAGTTGATTGTTCAGGAAACAGAATATATCTTGCTACTAGAAAATTTCCGTATGCTGTCTTGGTTAATATTACAGAAGCCTGCCACTTTGGCTGTGATGGTTGTTATAAAGGCTCGATGGTTAGAACTGCTTTATCTGCCTTGGCAGGTGTCTGTCTTGAATATGCTGAAATTAAAAAGCAATTAACAACAGAAGAAAAAAGAGCTGTTGAACAAGCAAGACTTTTAACTTTGTGGTTAAATGAACATCCAGAAGTAGATAGTGTTATTATTAGTGGAGGTGAACCAACTTTATTCTCAAATCAGTCTTTGGAAAGAATTGTTAGCCAATTTAAGAGTGCTGAACATGTTAAAGTTGTTAGAATGTGTACTTCTTCTCTTTTTCAGGGTATGTGGTATAGAATAGACGATGATTTTGTAAAAATTTTGTCTGACTTCAAGAAAGAGACTGGAAAACAGTTTTATGTTAATGCTCATGTAACTGATGAGTTTCAGTTATCAGCTCCAGAAGCAAAAATAGCAGTTGATAGATTGCAAAATGCAGGAATTTCAGTTCATCTTCAAATGCCTATTCAGGAAGGAATCAATTTTAGAAGAGAAGACTTAGAATGGACTGCTGAAAAACTTAGGAGGATTTCAAAACAAGCTTATTTGTTAGGAGTTATCCCTTATAAAATGATTGTTGATATGCATTCACCATCACACCCTGATTTAACAGTTCCGATAGAAACATTTACAAGAGCAGTCAGATGCTTGGATGAGCATTTAATAAATTCAGATATGGAAAGATGGCAAGCCTGCAATCTACTCCACGAACAGGGAAATTTGTATTTATATCCTCACCCACATTTTACAGCTATAAAAGAAATAGACAAAAAAAGAAAGAGGGTAATTTACTTTATCCCAAAAAAAGATTCTATTCATACTTATGAAGAACCCCTAATTATAGGGCATAATGATAATCCAAATAGTCTGAGCCCAATTGCAGATAGTGAAATATGTAAAAGAGTAGACGGTGTTAGAGAAGCATATCATTCTTTAAGAGATGAAATAAGAGAATTGGAAACAAGGAGTTTAACCTTTGAGCAAAAAGCAAGAGAAATAGAAAAATTTGAAAGAGATTTTTATAAAAAATCCGGAATAACTTTCCCAGAAAATAATCCTCTTATATTAAAAAATGAACAACCAAAATAAGTTTACAATAACTAAGAAAATAAGCAAACATGGAAAACAAGCTGTAATTATAGTCCCAATTTTGTTGCAAGATAAGCTTAAGCCCGGAACCCTAGCAAAAATAAATATTAAGATACTAAAATAAAGTTTATTGAAGTTTCTCGCCACATTAATAAAGATTATCCCAAAACTTTCAAAACCTTTTTCCTGAATTTAATGGGATAGAATTTCAGATAAGAAGAGAGCTTTTTTCTATCAATCTTCTTCCTGAAATTTTTTAATGTTTCTTTATCAAGAGGCTGGCGGAAGTAAACCATATCAATGAAAGTTTTTTCTATGTCAGAATACGGAAGATAAAAATCTCCGTCAAGATAATAATCAAAGCCAAACAAATACTTTTTGTCTATTCTTCTGATTAAAGCATTGCTCCCCATAATAACTCGCAAGCCCTGCCTTATTTTTCTTGGGGTGATTATCACTGGAATTGTTGCCTGGTCCCAAAGATGATGAAAAGTCAGAGCATTCTGCAAGCCAAGATAAGAAGGCTTGAAGCAGAAAACAGCGAGAGAATTATCTTCGTGAATTGTG
>VGKQ01000047.1 GCA_016866995.1 Candidatus Pacearchaeota archaeon | reverse complement strand
TGAATCTATAAGATGGTATGTTGGCATGTTTATCCAGAATCAGGTTTCTGAAGAACCACCACCTCATGAGAATACTTAATTTAGGCATATATAAAGTTTTTTATGCTCTTCTTTTTGGAAAACTTTATAAACTAGAAAAACAAGAAAAATCATCTAAAATAGAGGAAAAAACATGCCAAAAAAACAAGAAGTTGAAGAAGATATAGATGAAGCATTTGACGAGGACGAGGAAGAAGAAAGCGAGGATGAGGAAGAATACTAAAATCTAAATTTTCTATTTCTTTTTTATTTTTTTAAAAAATAAAAATTATTTGTTACTTTTAATTAATGTTAACATATTTTTATTAATAATCTTTAATTAATGTTAGTATGCTTAGTTATTTGATTGTTAATTAATTTAAATTATTGTGGGTTTAATTTTAATATCAATAAGCTTATATAATATTAATTTATGCTAATAACATGTTGCTTGGACTTGTGGGAAAGCCAAATACAGGGAAATCAACTTTTTTTAAAGCTGCAACCTTGGCAAATGTTTTAATTGCAAACTATCCGTTTGCAACGATAAAGCCGAATCACGGAATGGCATATGTGAGAATTGACTGCATTGACAGCGAGTTTAAAGTTCAGTGCCAGCCAAGAACAGGATACTGCATACAGCATCAAAGATTTGTGCCAGTTGAATTGATGGATGTTGCCGGGCTTGTAGAAGGGGCAAGCGAGGGAAAAGGACTTGGCAATCAATTTTTAGATGATTTAAGACAGGCAGATTGCTTTATTCATATTGTTGATGCTTCTGGAGAGACAGACGCATCTGGGAAACCTTGCTCAGGAGGATATAATCCTGTTTCTGATGTAAAAATGCTTGAAAATGAGCTTGACTTGTGGTATCTTGGAATATTAAAAAAAGTCTGGAAAGTTTTTGCAAGAACTACTGAAATGCAGAAAGAAAATTTTGCAGCAGCTGTTGCAAAGCAATTTTCAGGATTAAAAGTCTCGGAAGATGATGTCAAAAAAGTTATTCTTAAATTAAAGTTTAATACAGAAAAGCCGACTTTATGGACAGATGAGCAATTAGAAAAATTTGCAAACACATTAAGGCATTTGACAAAGCCAATGATAATTGCTGCAAACAAGTCAGACAGGAAAGATGCAGAGGAAAATGTAAAGAAACTCAAGCAAGAATATCCTGAATTAATTATAATTCCGTGTTCAGCTGATTCTGAGCTTGCTTTGAGAGAGGCGAGCAAAGCTGGAATAATAGAATATCTTCCTGGAGATTCTGATTTTAAGATAAAAAAAGATTTGAATGAGAAACAAAAAAAAGCTCTTGAGATTATAAAAAAGCAAGTTTTAGATGTTTACAATTCAACAGGAATTCAAAAAATACTTGATACAGCTGTTTTTTCTTTACTGAAATATATTACAGTATTTCCTGTTGAAAATTCCCATCATTTATCAGACAGCAAGGGAAATATTTTGCCAGACTGCTTTCTTGTTCCAGAGAATACAACAGCGATAAATTTTGCTTTTTATGTTCACACTGATATAGGAAAAAAATTTGTTCGGGCAATAGATGCGAAAACAAAACAAGTTATAGGAAAGGAGCATAAACTAAAAAATAAAGATGTGATTGAGATTGTAACTTAAATATTATTTTCTATAATATAAATATTTATTAATATGCTTTTTCTGATTTAATTATGGCATTTGAAATAACAATTCCTCCACACCTCATGGTTGGAACTTTGAATGGTGCAGATGCTATCAGGCAGGCTTCTCATTCGCCTATGAAACCTGAAAGACTTGAAGCACTTGCAGAATTAGACAGAACTAATTTTAGTGAGCTTGTTTGTATGCTAAGAAATATATTTCCTAGTAATAAGAGGAGTGAAGATTTAGTAGAATTAATTCCCTTTTTTCCAGAAAAAGTTTTTGAAGGATGCAGGGTGGCTTGGGAAAATGGATATTTATTTATATCTGCTATTGTAGATTATGAAGAAGCAAAGAAAAGAGCTGCACAATATTGCGGAGAAATTGATTCTCCTAATACATATAAAAGAAAATTTGATGATGGAGGCAAGATTATTATAAACATAGGAGAAGCATGGGAAAGCACAGGACATAGGGCAACAAAAGGTTGTTATTACTTTTATCCTGCAGGACATTAATTCTAAGAAGATAATTTTGAATTAGATTGAAAGATAATTCAAAATTCCTGCGAAAGAAACCCATAACAAATATGGCACAAGAAGCCAGCTTGCTTTTTTATCAATCTTGTAAGTAACTTTTATCATTAAAATTATTGAGAGCCATAGCGAGATTAAATCAAATAATGCAAAACCAGGATTTTTCAAGCCAAAATAAAATATACTCCAGCAGATATTAAAAAAGAAGTTCAAGCCAAATGAAGCTGCGAGAACTACTTTCTGGTTTGAATTTGAATTTGTCCATGAATAATATAAGCTTAGAGCAAGAAGAAAAAACAAAATTGTCCATGCAATCGGGAAGACAAAATTCGGAGGAGTAATTGATGGCTTGGTTTCTTGATACCAAGAACTATTAACTTGAGACGATGTAAACTGACTTCCAATTCCCGCAACTATAATTACAATAAGAAAGCTAATTATCAGAACCTTATAGTTTATCTTGCTTTTTTCTTTTTTCTTGGCGCTTCTTTTCATAATTCTACAAGTTTTCTGAGATTTATAAATATATACTACAAAATGGAAATTATTATAAACTTTCTTTCATTAAAATTTTTATGAAACATCTGCTAGAATCACAGCAGCTTGACAAAGAAATTCTTTTTGAATTGTTTAAAAAAGCAGATGATTTAAGGAAACTTGAGCCTGAAAATCTTCTTAATGAATTAAAAGGAAAAATTCTCGCAACATTATTTTACGAGCCAAGCACACGAACAAGATTTAGTTTTGAGTCTGCAATGCTAAAATTAGGCGGAGAGGTGATAAGCACTGAGAATGCAAAAGAGTTTTCTTCTGCTGTTAAGGGAGAGAGTATAGAAGATACAATAAGAATAATTTCATCTTATGCAGATTGCATTGTTATAAGGCATTATGAAGATGGGGCTGCAAAAAAGGCTGCTCAAGTAAGCAGAGTTCCAGTAATAAATGGGGGAGACGGGAAGGGACAGCATCCGACACAGGCTTTGCTTGATGTTTATACAATTTACAGGGAAATTGGAAGGCTTGATAATTTTAAAATTGCAATTGTTGGGGATTTATCGTCAGGAAGGACAGTAAGAAGTTTATGCTATCTTTTATCAAAATTTACAAATATAGAGATAATTTTTGTCTCGCCTGAAAATCTCAGGATGAGAGAGGATATTAAACAATACTTAAATGAAAAACAAGTTAAATTCAGGGAAGAGGAAGATTTAAACAAAATATTAGAAGAGGTTGGTATAATTTACATGACAAGGATACAGAAAGAGAGAATAAGCCAGGAAGATTATGAGAAAGCCTGCGGGAAATTTATTATAAATTTAGATAATTTTAATTTAATAAAAAAATCTTCAAGATTAATGCATCCTCTTCCTCATGTTGAGGAAATCTGCCTGCCTTTAGAGATAGAACAACAGGATGAAAGAGTTGCTTATTTTAGGCAGGCTGAAAACGGGCTTTATATTAGAATGGCTCTTTTATTATTTCTGCTGAAAAATTAAATATACAAATATTTATTAACTTTAAATTATAAAATTAAATATGCCAGAAAGAGATTTTATAACTATCCCTGCCACATCTTTAAAAAAACCATTTTCTGCTACAAATTTGGTCAAACTGATATTACTTCTAACTTCTCAACATTCAAGAGTTTCTGATTTAGTAAGCATAATTCCTATTACAGAAGATACATCAAATAATAGTTTAGAAATTATGAAAGAAGGTGAAGACTTTTATATTAGATGCGTTGTTGACAGACAAAAGGCAATAGAAGCAGCTGATCAATATTTTGGCGGGGAAACTCGTGAGCCTTTTATGAATGAGCAGCTAAAACAGGCAGTTGGCAATACCAGCTGTAAAATAATTTATTCAAGAAAGTTTGATAATGTTGTTCAGGTTGCTGGAATTGGAGAGTTATTGGGGACTGTTACAGGAGGAGCATGGGGCATTTATGGACATATAATTGTTCCAAAATTATCTGTTTAAAATAATTTCTTCTGCTTCTCAAATTCAAGAATAAAATCATAAGCTTTCTCAAGCATCTCGCGGTTGGATTTTATTTTTATCAACTTGAGAGCTTCTTTTAAATTCAGCCACTTGAAATCATCATGCTCTTCTGAAATTCTGACTTTATCTGCTTCTTTTTCTGAAATTTGTGCAAGGAAAAACACAGCTTCCTTGTTTATTAATTCTCCTTTCAGCTTGAAGAACCATTTTTGGCTATGCTTAAATCCTGGAATAAAATTTACATCTAAATTAGCTTCTTCTTTTATCTCTCTCCTCGCAGCTTCATCTTCTGTCTCTCCTTGCTCGAGCCAGCCTTTTGCAAATCCCCAGTATGTCGGATACTTGAGAAGAAGAAATTTTGGTTCATTGCTGTTTTCTTCAAGATAAAAAACAACTGCTCCTGATGATTTTTCATTTTTCATGATTGGTTGATATTATTTTGGCTTATATATCTTGTTATTAATTATCTAAACATGATTACATCTGTTTCTACATAAACCCTCATTATCTTATAAGCCTCGTATAACCTTTCATAAAATCTTTTTATTGTTGTTTCAAAAGAGGATTTTTCATTTCTCCAAGCAAGCGTAAAATTTCTAGTTAATCTCTTTTCAAGTTCAGAATTAGTTTTTTGAAATTTTATAAAATAAGGTTGCTGTCTATAAGTATTGCACTCTCCATCTACAAAATGACAATGAAAATTATTGCATCTCTGTTTAAACTCTTCAAATGTTAATTCAGGTTTTTTATTCATGCAATCAAAATTAGCAATAGCTTTAAATATCTTGTTATTAATTTAATTACATTTTTCAAATAATTAATTAACTTTATATACAAGTCTGATTTTGAATATTTATGAAAAGAGTATTATATCCTAATAATGAGCTTGATGTTCTTGCTTATTATTCCAAGATAGCGAGAGTTCTTGAAAAATTTTTGGCAGGGAGAGAGCTGGCAGCAAAAATTTTTCTCAGGAATTTTGCATTCTTGAAACGGGGAAGCAATTCTCCTGCCCTTTTTATTTCTGATTTAAAACAAGTAAATGAAAAA
>VGKQ01000046.1 GCA_016866995.1 Candidatus Pacearchaeota archaeon | reverse complement strand
ATAATCTGGCTGTGTTTCTGGCATCTTTTATTTTCCTCTTTTATAATTTAGTATTTGAGCATATTTATAACTTTTTGCTTTTACTCGCTATTTTCCAAATCAACTCAAAATAATGTCTAAATGAATCAAATGTTTCTTTGCTTTGTATTATTATGCCTGTTTCTGAATCCCATAATAAAAAAGATACCTTATCATTATAAATCCAGATTGATATTGGCATTACATACTCAAAGTTAGTAAATCTGACTTCTGTTAATTTTGTTTTTTTCAATTCTTTAGCCCTTTTCATTATACCTTTATTATTTGCAAAAACTATTCTTAAAAATATTTTTTCCTTTACTCTTTTATCATGAAATTGGTCAAGATAAACTGGAAATGCTTCACGTGCTTTGGCAGCTGATGTTAAGGAGAGCCAGAGTTTTGGCTTGCTTTTTACCAAGTCTTCCATCACATTTTTTAACCCCTCTTTTCCAGAATATACATTGACTTCTGTTTTTTCCTTTGATTTTTTTGCAATAGACAAAAGTTTAGGAAGAATTTGAATTATTTTTTCTTGTTTTTCATCTGCAATATCTTTCAGCTTGCTTGGATTTATAGCAATAAAAAATCTTATATTCCCTTCTATGACAAAGCTTACAAGTCCTCTGTCCTGCAATCTTTCAAGACAGTCATAAATTGTTCTTCTGTGCATTTTTGTTTTTTCTGATATCTGCCCTATATGAGATTTTCCAATTTCCAGCAGAGTTATGTAAACTAATGATTCATTTCTAGTCAATCCAAGCCCTTCCAGTGCTTTTGTTTCCATATTTATTTTGAGTTTATTTTATATATAAACTTTGTGGTAAAGAAGTTTACCCATTAAATTTAAAAGCGAATTTTGTGATTTTTTATAGAGGTGTTCAGCACCTAGCTGTTTCTAGGGATTAAGATGTCAGAATTAATCGAGAGAGCAAGAGAAATTGAGAAAACTTTAGATTTGGAAAAGTTAGCAAGAGCAGGATTTATAAATGACATAAGAAGCAAGGCACAAAGTCATCATACTGTAACTTATCCTGAGCAAGAAGCAACACAACTAGTTAATAGTGATGATATTTTTAGAAATCAAACACAGAAAAATTTGGCTTTATATTTTCATGTGCCTTTCTGCACTGGAAAGTGTGTTTATTGCCATTATGTTAGTTCTCCTGCACCTCCAGAAAGAGTTAAAAGATATTTGTCTGCTTTGGAAAAAGAAATTGAATTAGTATCTGAGCTTCCAGGCATTAGAGATTCAAAAGTAACTTCTGCATATATTGGAGGAGGAACTCCAACTTATCTTTCTCCTGAACAATTAAAACATCTGATTAGTGTTATTAGAGCAAGGTTTGATTTGCAGCCAGGAGCAGAAATTTCAGTTGAAGCATCTCCTGAAACACTTCTTGGAGCACTTGGAGAAGAGAGATTAGATGTTATAAAAGAATATATTGGCAGATTAAATACAGGCAGATTAAGCATTGGGGTTCAGACATTTAATGATGATATTCTTGCTGCAATGAAAAGAAGACATTCACATAGCCAGACACTTGAAGCATTGGAAAATGCAAGAAAAAGATTTCCAAATTTTAATATTGATTTAATGATGGGATTGCCAGGACAAACTTTAGGGGTTTGGGAGAATGATATTCAGCTAGCGACACTTGCAAGAACACCTTCTATTACAACTTATCCCTTAAAAATCAAGCCCCAAGTTGCTGTCTGGAAAATATTTCAAAAGCATCCTGAACAATTTTCTGACAGAAGAGATGTTTTGCTGATGCACATTATGGCAATTGAACACTTTGAGCAAGACTCATTTCTTAATTACAAGGAAAATCCTGTATGGTGGTTTACTGCTTCACACGAGTTTGTGCATAAACACCAAATGCATAAATGGGGAGATAATGGAGAATTAATTGGATTGGGAGTTTCTGCTTATTCATATGTTAATGGATGGCAGTATTATAATTTTTCTGATACTGGAGAATATATGGCTTCACTGGAAAGAGGAGAGCTTCGTATTTCACGAGGCGCAAAATTATCTCTTCAAGAGCAGACAAAAAGAGCAATAATTTTTGGATTAAAATGTGCGGATATTGATAAACAAGGATTTGCAAGAAGATATGGGTTTTTTCCAGAGGAGAGATTTGGAAAAAATCTGGGAAGATTAGAAAAATTAGGACTTGTAGACACTGACAAACATAGAATTAGATTAACTTATACAGGAAGATTATTTTCAGAAGAAGTTGCAAGGAGCTTTATATAAGATGACAGAAAATAAATTCATAATCACCAAGAAAATATCAAAACACGGGAAACAAGCAGTAATTATAATTCCAACTTTGCTTCAAGATAAGCTTAAACCAGGAATTCTAGCTGAGATTAGCATAAATATAATTGAAGAGCAATAGAAAACTATTTAATTAAACTTATTTTTGTATTTAATAAATAAAAGGGGTAATTTGATAAAATAAGATGTTATTTGAGAAAATTAAATCTTGCAAATCACACCGCACATCTGCAGATGTGCGCCAAAATCATCAGATTTTGGGTGAGCAATTCCAGCGGACAGAGGGAATTGCGAGTAGTGTGATTTGAGAATAATTTTATGTTATTTAAAATAAATATAGGCAAGCATCATTTTGCTTGCGAAATATAAAATGTTATTTAAAATAAATATAGGCAAGCATCATTTTGCTTGCGAAATATAAAATGTTATTTAAAATAAATATAGGCAAGCATCATTTTGCTTGCGAAATATAAAATGTTATTTAAACAGGGAACAATAATATTGCATGGAGGTGAACTCCATGTTATTTAAACAGGGAACAATAATATTGCATGGAGGTGAACTCCATGTTATTTAAACAGGGAACACAAGTATATGCATATGAGGTTGTGAGAGAGGCAGGAGAGAATGTCATGTATATTAATTATCTTGGAGCCCCGTATGTTCCGAGCATTGCAGACAGCAAGGAAGTAATGTCAAGAACTGTTGATGCTATACTTGAGTCTCCAAATATTTCAAGAATAGTTTTTGTACAGCAGAGAAATTATAATTATGATTTTTCGCAGATTTCTTATTTACTTGAGATTGCACAGCTTTACACATACTTAATTAAGCAGGAAAGAATTCTTTCTTCTGAAAAATTAGCTTTCTGCTCTCAATGTCTTGGAAAGAGGCATGATAACATGACTTATTTCTCAAGTTTGCTGAAACAAGATGTATTTACAGCATATTTTGAAGTTAAAAGATTTTTGAGAGAGGCAAGAATTGAGCTTGAGAGAGTTGATGCAAGATGCAAAACCTGCGAGATGAGCTACATAAGAATGCTTGAAAAAATTTCCGCGCTGATGGAAAATATGAGAATTATCAAGGATGCAACGCCATATTTTGAAAATTACAAGCCTGGAGAGAGAGAAATTTACTCGCAGTTTTTCAGAGCAGACATTATTCCTAATTTTACATTTACAAGATTAATGGCTGTTTTGCCAGAAGACGCAGAGATAGTTGAGCAGTATGATGTTGTTTCTGGATATGACAAAAGTGTTGTGACTATATTAAAGAAAAAAAACGAGCCAAAATACATTTATCATTTAATGCCTCCTGAATACTCGCTTGATGAAGAGCATCATTTATTAATTAATCTTGCGAGAAATGTTTTAATAGAGCACAGGCCGAAAGCAGAGGAATTTACAGACCCTGAGAGAACAAGACAAGTGTTTTTTAATGTTTCACGAGACTTGCTGCAAGAACTTGCTGAAAACAAAAAAATTAAGTTAAATTATTCTGATTTGAACAAGCTTGCGAACATACTTGTGAGGCATACAATTGGATTTGGATTAATTGAAGTATTATTGCAGGATGCGAATTTGCAGGATATTGTTTTGAATGCGCCAATTACATTAAATCCTATTTTTGTAAGGCATTCTGAGTTTGATGAGTGCTTGACAAACATTATTCCTTCGCAGGAAGATGCTGACTCATGGGCTTCAAAATTCAGGATGCTGTCAGGAAGGCCGCTTGATGAAGCTAATCCAATACTTGACACTGACTTGGGAATAGGAAAAATAAGAGCAAGAGTTGCTGTGATTCAGCAGCCATTATCTCCGTATGGATTGGCATATGCATTAAGAAGACATAGAGAAGAGCCATGGACTCTTCCATTATTTATCAAGAACAAAATGCTGAATTCATTTTCAGCTGGCTTGCTTTCATTTTTAATAGATGGCTCAAGAACTCTTCTTGTAGCTGGGACAAGAAGCGCTGGAAAAACTTCTCTTCTTGGAAGTTTAATGCTTGAAATTATGCCAAAATTCAGAGTTATTGTTTTAGAGGATGTTCTTGAGCTGCCTGTTGATGCACTGAGAAAATTAAATTATAATATTTTAAGAATGAAAGTCCGTTCTGCATTATTACAGACAACAACTGAAATTGCGGCTGATGAGGGAATTAGAACTAGCTTGAGATTTGGAGATTCTTGCCTGATAATTGGAGAAGTGAGAAGTTTGGAAGCAAGAGCATTATATGAAGCAATGAGGGTTGGAGCTTTGGCAAATGTTGTTGCAGGCACAATTCACGGAGCTTCTCCATACGGGGTTTTTGACAGGGTTGTGAATGACTTGCAGGTTCCTGTTACTTCTTTCAAGGCAACTGACTGCATTCTTGTTGCAAATCCTGTCAAGTCTGCGTCTGGACTGCAATCGTGGAGAAGAGTTGTCCAGCTTGCAGAGGTGAGAAAGCACTGGACTCGAGATCCAGAAGAAGAGGGAGGATTTGTTGACTTGCTGAAATATAACACTGAAAAAGATGAGCTTGAACCAAGTGATGAGCTAATTAATGGAGATTCTGAGGTAATCAAGTCAATAGCTGCCGGAGTTAAGGGATGGGCTGGGAACTGGGACGCTGTTTATGACAATATTTTGCTTAGAGCAAGATTAAAGCAGGAGATTGTAAATATGGCTGAGAAGCTTGATATTCCTGAGATTCTTGAGGCAAGATTTAACTCGAGAAGCAATTCTGCTTTTTATGAGATTTCAGATGCTGTGAGAAAGGAGATTGGGCTGCCTGTTTCTGACAGAGTTTTCCCATTATGGCTTGCGTGGATGAAAAAAGAAGTCAAGAAGTTAGGTTTATAAATATCTGTTTCTTATTGTTTTCAGGTAGTAACTTATAGATACTTTAAGTTACAAAATATAATTTTAAGTAACTTAAAGTTACTTCGAAAAATGGGGAAAAAGAGGCTTGACAAGAAATCTCAGACAAGATTGATTTATCTTGGATTATTTTTATTAGTTGGAATTTTAGTTTTTGTATCTGCTGATATTAATAGCTTAAATAATTCCAGTATAATATTTGCAAATTCTTCAGAATTAATTATAAATC
>VGKQ01000045.1 GCA_016866995.1 Candidatus Pacearchaeota archaeon | reverse complement strand
AGTTTAATTCACTCTCAGACAATATAGCAAAACTTCTTAACTTGTTTGAGATGTCAGCAAGAAGTTTTGCAGAAAAGCCTCTTCCAGACACGCAAAAAGACAAGGAATTTCTTGACAAAATAAACACTCTTCTTGACCAGAACAAGACAATTGCAAAAGGATTGACGTTAATGGAAGAAAAAATGCGGGAAAGAGTGGTTGGAAGTCAAACTAGTTTTCAGGAAAATTATCAGCAAAGTCAGTCAAGCATTCCTCAAAACAGAGAGATAAAAAAGCTCCCAAGAATTTAAGATGAAATTATATTTCGCAAGGATATAAAAATGCTAATAAAAATATTAAACAAGAGTTAAGATGGCAAAAGAAAAAGTTTCATCTCTTTTTCTTAAAGAATTTACTTCCAAGCTAATTCAAAACTCAAAAAAAGAAAGAATTTTCATTCCTGCTTTTCATCCTGTAAAAAAATATGAAAATTTTCTTCCACCTCTGCATCACCAAGTCCAAGAAATTTTTCAAGAATCAAATCTCCCCCCTATCAATCCTGTTCCTTCTGTTGATTATACCCAGAAATCTGTAATTAAAGATGATATTCAGCCAAGAAGAATTGAAATCAAAGAAAGAACGCCAGAAATAAGAAGATTTCCTCCAAGAATTCAGCTGCCAGTTCAGCCTCCAAACCCCATACTTCAGCAAATAACTCCATCTCCCCAGCCAATTCCAATTGGTTTCAGCCTTGGAAAAATCGATCCACTAATTCATGATAATAGGATAACAACAATAGAATGCCCGGGTCCTGGAAAATTTATTCTAACAAAAACAGCAGGCAATGTAAACATAACTCATATTAGTTTAGGAGAAGAAGAGATAAAAACAATAATTCATGAATTTTCAAGGCAGGCAAAGATTCCGATAATAACTGGGTTGTTCAAGGCGGTTGTGGGAAATCTTGTAATAACAGCTGTTCTGTCAGATTTTGTGGGCTCAAGATTTATTATAAACAAATCAACCCCTTACTCTCTTCTTGAGCAAAACCAGCAGTTTCCATCAAAATAATTCTGTTATTAACAACAATACTTAAAGTAAAGTTTAATTAGTCACACATAATGTTTAGATTGCACATTAATTAAGGAGTTATTATGGAAATCTCAGAATTAAAGCAGAAATATAAAGAATATCAGCAGGAAATAAAAGCAAAACTTGAAGAATTTTCAAATCTTCCTAGTTCAGAATATATTTACGAGTTATTTTTCTGCCTTCTCACACCCCAATCAAAGGCAGAAAAATGCTGGCTCGCAGTAGAAGAATTAAAAAATTGTGAATTAGAAAAAAACAAAATTGAAGATTGCCTGAAAACCAAGACAAGATTTTACAGAAACAAGACAAGATATTTGATAGCAGCAAACAATAAATTTAATGAAACTCTAAAATTAATTAATTCCAATAAATCGCCTATTGAAATTAGGCAATTACTTACAGATAATAGTTCGAAGTATAAAATTAAGGGGCTCGGATTAAAAGAAGCCTCTCATTTTCTCAGAAATATTGGAAAATCAAACAACCAATTAGCAATTTTAGACAGGCATATACTAAGAAAATTGCAGGAATTAAATATCATAAGCAAAATTCCAACATTAAACAATAAAAACTATTTAAAGATAGAACAAAAAATGAAAAAATTTGCAGATAATATTGGAATTCCTCTTGATGAGCTTGACTTGCTATTCTGGAAAATTGAATCAGGAAGGATTTTTAAATAGTTGAGGATATGAAAATAGAAAGATTTATAAACATAATATTATGTATAGTATAGTACACAAATAACATAATTAAAATGGAAGAAAAAATATACAAAAGAAAGATTATAGATAAAATAATAGATTATCTTGAAACAGAAGATATTATTGTAATTTACGGAGCAAGGCAGGTTGGCAAAACTTTTTTATTAAAATATCTAATTAAACATCATATCAAGGAAAATGTATTTTATTTTGATTTGGAATTGCCAAATTTGTTGGAATTGTTTAATCAGGGAGCAGAGAATGTTTTTAAGTATCTTATACAAAAAGGAGCAGATGGAAATCAAAAAATCTTCTTAATAATCGATGAAGTTCAGTATATGGAAGATCCAACAAAATTTTTAAAAATTATGCATGACCATTATCCAAACATAAAATTGCTGGTTTCAGGTTCTTCAACATTTGAAATAAAAAGAAAATTCAAAGAAAGCCTTGTAGGAAGAACAGTTAATTTTGAGATATATCCTCTTAGCTTTGAAGAATTTTTAATTTTCAAAGGAAAGAAGTATAGACTTGGCAGAGAAAACTCAGAAAGCATAAATGCCGAGTTAGTTATACTGGCTGAAGAATATATAAGATTCGGAGGTTATCCAAAAACTGTCTTAGAAAATTCAGAAGAAAAAAAGCAAATATATTTATCGCAAATAATCAACACATATGTGAGAAAAGATATAAGGGATATAGGAAATATAAGAAATATCTCCTCATTTAATAACCTTCTTGAAATTTTAGCTTCTCAGTCAGGGCAACTCATCAATATTTTAGAAATCTCAAATACCCTTAAGCTTAACAGAGAAACAGTTGCAGAATATCTAGATTTGCTGGAAAACACTTTTATAATAAAAAGAATAACTCCTTTCCATAAAAATTTAAGAAGCGAACTTTCAAAAAATCCAAAAATTTTCTTTTTAGATACTGGTATGACACACCTCTTATGGCTAAAAGAGTTTCCAAAAGTAGTGCTTGGAAATATTTTTGAAACATTTGTTTTTTTAGAGCTAATGAAATCAGGAAAAAAAATAAACTTCTGGAGAACTACAAATAAGCAGGAAGTAGATTTTATAATAAAAAATAAAGAATTATTTGCTGTTGAAGTAAAATATAACTTTCAAAACCTGAAAAGCAGCAGCTTGAAATTTTTCTCAAAAGAATATAAATGCAAAACAGTAACAATTGGGCTTAAGGGAGAGAAAAAAGGAAAGTATATCTGGGAATTTTTAAAAGAAATTGAAGACAACGCATAATTTAGTTCAGGAAAATTGAGTCAGGAAGGATTTTTAAGTAAAAGCAAAGATTTTTAATACATTTTTTATTAATTTATAGATGGATATTGTATTTACAGAACATGCAAAAGAGAGGATGAAGAAAAGAAAGATAAGCGAGGAAGAAGTTAAAGAAGTAATAAAATATCCTGAAAAGACAGAGAAACAAGAAGGATTATATTACGCTAAAAAGAATATTCAAAGAGCGAATATAGAAGTTGTTTACACAAAAGATAAATATATAAAGGTTATTACTGTTTATTACATATAAATTAGATAGAAGATGAAAATAACATTTGATAAAGAAGCTGACGCAATGTTCATTGAGTTTGGTACTGGCGAGTTCGGTTCAAATAAAAAAATAGATAGCAATACAATAATTGACTTGGATAAAAAGGGAAATCTTTTAGGGATAGAATTGTTGAATGTGAGCAAAAGAATGTCCAAAGATGCCCTTTCTAATATAAGTGTTAAGAATTTAGCGTATGCTTGATTTATTATTCTGGAAAATTGAGTCAGGAAGGATTTTTAAGTAATTAAGAAAATTTTAATTTAAACTCATTTAAATAATTAGATGTGCATGGCTTGTCTCTTTCTAGAGAAAACCACTCATCCTTGCAATTTACCAGTAAATTTAAGTATAATTTATCAAAAATAGAAACAAATGGATTTTTTTCTGTCTGTGCTGTTCTTAACATTTTTATTGCATTTTGTTTTTGATAAATAATAAGATTATCGCAAATATTAGATATTGAAGCAGAAATCAATAAAATTTTTTCAGTAGGTGAAGTTTCCAAGGCACCAGAATATTGTGTATTATTTTTAAACATATTTATACAACCTTCTTTTAATTTCAGACTGTTTATTTGCTCTTCAGACGGAAGAGCGATATTATTATTCACTTCTTTTATTTTCTCAATTGTAACATTTTCTCTTACAACTGATACCATAGTCTGCCACATAATCACTTCTTTAGATAAAAAGTTCAAAGAATCTAAAATCTGCGCAATTACAGCGCCAGAATTAATTTTAATATCTTTTATTTTTCCTTTAATCTCGTCTGTAATCTGCTTGTTTTCCTCTAAATCTCCTATTAATCCTTTAAGCTTATTTTCTAATTCATACTTATTTTCTTCCAGCACATATGTATTATATTCATTTAACAAAATTAAGCTCGAACTAGCCGCGATATATCTAACTGCAAATGTTTCATTAACTGTAAATTCTTTATATCCTTTATTTTCAATAATGCTCTTATTGCTACATGAAAGAAGCTTTTCAGGCTCATGATTAATATTCTTCCCATCACATAAATAAGTTATATCTAGGTCTAATATTTCAGTTGTGCCTTTTGTTTCTAAATCATTTATTTGGTTTTCTAAATAATTTCTATTCTCCTGCAAATCTTTTTTAATTTCTGTTATATTTTTTGTTAAATTAACTTCTAAATGTCTAATTTGGGCGTTTCCTTTGTTAATGGTTTCTGTAAGGGTTTTTCTTAAATAATCAGATTTTTTATTTATATAATAATTTTCAGCATAAGCCCTCACCCCAAATATCAAAATTAAAATAATAACAAGAATTATACTTATAATTAAAATTAATTTTAGTTTGTTTGATTTCTTATCTGCTTCTAAACTTTTCACCTCTTCCATAATAAGATAAAATAAACCTCATTTATAAATTTTTTCAACCAAATCAAATTATCTTCACAATAACTCTTCTTTCTCTTGGCCCGTCAAACTCAGCCAGGCAGATATTCTGCCATTCTCCCCTTACTAATTTACCGTTGTCAATCGGAATAAGTTTATGAGAGCCAAGAATATTTGATTTAAGATGAGCATCAGCATTATTGTCTGTCTTATCATGCTCCCACTTTCCTCTCGGAATAAGCTTATCAAGAAAATCAATCAAATCCTCATAAACTCCATTATCCTCGCTTATAATTAAAGAGCATGTTGTATGAGGCACAAAAATCAAGCACGCCTTGCTGTCTTCATCTCCAGCCCTGTCAACAATCTCCTCAACTTTTTTAGTTATATCAACAACTTCCTCTCTCTTTTCAGTTTTTATGCTAAATTCCATTTTCTTTAGACTTGTTTTGGTTCTTTATTAAAAGAACGAAAGTTTAAATAATTAGTGAAACTTAAATACTAATACTATCTTAGATTTATATTTAAACAAAAATGTTAGGAGCTAATTTGAATCATACTGAAAAAGACAAGCCTAATCTGATACGAGCACTTATAGGTTTAGATTTGCTTAGAGAACAAATTAGATATGGTGTTTTCATTCCAGAAAGAGTTGATGCTATATTAAAAGAATTTCCTGATATTCATAGCCCTCGGCTTTTCCCATCAGGACAAGCGCGTTTAGAATTAATAACACAATACATGTTTCCTGAAGAGCAGATTCCTTTGGGCATTATTCCCGATTGCCAGCAATATGTATGGGATACAGAAGAATCTCTGGCAAAAAGATGGCAGGAACATCTTAAAAGAGATATAAGAGTTACAAGAGCAGAAAAAGAGGTTAGATGGCACATAGAACGAAAATATCATTTACAGAAGCTTGAAGAGGTTGTTATAACCCCTGCCTTAATCCACGAATATTGTGCTGATAACAGGCTTCCAATTGAAATAGAAGAAAGAATGAAAAGAACCATATTAACACCAATGAGCAACACATGAAGATGTTAATATATAAAAAGCCTGTTTGATAACCTATAAAAAGAGAATTTAGTTAAAATTATAATCTTCCTTCTCCCATTTTTTTCCCAAGTGCAAAAGTTCTCGAAAATTTCAGAAAAAAGCAATTTTATATTTCTGAAGTCTAAATTTATAAAACCTTTTTTCTTGGTTTATTTATGGAAAACACAATAACACCAGAAAAAATAGAAAAATATCACGAGATTACTGAAAAAGCCCTGAATGTCGCGAAAAAAAATATAGCAAAAGGCAAGGAAAAAGAAGCTTCTGAGATAATCAAAATGGTTTCATGTTACTTGCAAGATTCAGAATATTTTGAGAAAAAAGAAGATTATATTAATAGTTTTGCAGCAATAAATTATGCACACGGCTGGCTTGATGCAGGCGCAAGATTAAAAATTTTTCTAGTTAAAGATAGAAG
>VGKQ01000044.1 GCA_016866995.1 Candidatus Pacearchaeota archaeon | reverse complement strand
AAGATAGCGAGAGTTCTTGAAAAATTTTTGGCAGGGAGAGAGCTGGCAGCAAAAATTTTTCTCAGGAATTTTGCATTCTTGAAACGGGGAAGCAATTCTCCTGCCCTTTTTATTTCTGATTTAAAAAAAGTAGATGAAAAAATGCTGAAATTAAGAACAAAACACCTTGATGAAGTTAAAGATAAATTAAACGAGAAGCAGATATTAATATGGCAGTATTTTGTTCCAAGAAAACCCATAAACTTTTTTTATGCAACAAATGGCGAGAAACAAGGAAAAGATATTGATAGAATATTTATTGATATTGACAGGCAACCTCATTCTGCAGAAGATGCACGAAAAGTCTGCCTTGAGCTTGTTAAAGCAATAAAACAAGATAAAGAGTTTTTTGATTTAGCTAAGTTTAAGATATTTCTGATGTGGACTGGAGCAAGTTTTCATGTTTATTTGCTACTTGGGAAGAAAATAAATCTTGATTTTTATCAGGAATATCTCTCATACGGCAAAAATAAGAAAGATAGTTTTATCATGAAGTGGGCAGATAAAATAACCAAAGAGACACGAATAAATGTGAAAGCAGGGCATCAGAGAGAAAAAGATGCAATTATTCTTGACTCAAGCAACACTCCCTCTGGAAAACTTGCAAGAGTTCCATTTTCACTTCATGTTTCAAATAAAGGAGAGATTGATGGTGTTGCTGTGCCTGTTTCAGAACAGCAACTTGAAGATAAAAATTTAATTTTAAAGCTGAGAAAATTAACTCCTGAAGAGATTCTTAGAAATCTTGAGAAATATCAGCAATTCTTTTATTAACTCATTATAAACAAATATCAAAAAAACTCTGATGAGTTAACCACACACTAAAGTGCGTGGTTTGGAGTTTTTTGGATGTTCAGAAAAATCTGATAGTTGTAAACAACTATCTGCATCCTAAAGGATGCAGTTTATTTTTCTGACATTAACAATTATCTGCTTAGGGCATTTAGGGAGGTTATATATATTTTATTAATTAATATTACAGCAATATTTTCACATAAATTTAAATCACATTAATTATACAGTATCTTTCTATAATTAAGTTTATATATACTTATTAATATTTAATCAAGTCCCTCCATAGCTCAATGGTAGAGCACATGGCTGTAGTTTATAAAACTAGGGCGGACTTTCTCTTACGAGAAACAGGATGAAACCTGAGCAGCCACCGTGTTACCCCAGTCCGATTCTGGGTGGAGGGATAAATGGGGCTGCAAAGCCCCATATTTCTTTCAAGAAATCTTAACATGAGACACCGAGATAGTTCGATTCCGAGCAAATTCATAAATCAAACTCTATGTCGCATAAAATGTTGAAGTTGCGAGTAGGTGGAGGGATTTTTTAATATAAAAAATAACCAAAACTAAAAATATATTTCAGAACAACAATACTTTTAAACCCAAAAATTATCATTTTTTATGAATTATGACTGTACTGCAGAACTGAATGTTTATTCTGTTGGAAGTGTTTTATGCTATTCAGGTGTTGGTGGCAATTCTGATTTTGATAATTGTGCTGGAGTATCTTCAACTCCTGAACAGCTTACTGATAATGTAAGAGACTTTGCAAGAAGGCAGGGAAAATTATTAATCCGTTCTGCGCCACCAGGAGATACAGGCTCAGCAGCACCTGCTGACAAAATTACATTGAGAAAGATACGAGACTCATTAGCAAACCTTGTTTTATAAACACAAAATAAAAAATGGCAACAGAAAATCAAGAAATTAAAATAACAAGATACACTTCAAGGACTGGCGAGACTTTTGAGAGATATTCCAATAATCAGGGAAATTCTGCTGTTATTGGTGAAACTCAAATTCAGGCAGGAAGAATGGGATATTTTTCCCGAGATACAATTGTAAAAGTTGCTTCTGGTTTTGCAGCAAGAAATAGTAAAAAGCCTGCGCTTGATGATATTGCCTCTGATTTGTTTATTTCACCGCAGATGGGGGATGTTGAAGGAGGAATTGTGGTTTATTATGATGCAGAAGCAGGAAAATATAAAAGAAGCCATACAATTGTGAAAGTTGAAACACGGAAAGAATAACTGCAATTATATTCTAACTTATAATAATACTTATATACTAGTGTAACTCTACAGGGGCATGAAACAATTTATTTTTTTCATTGCCATAATTTCTTTTTCTTTATTATTTGTTTATCCTGTTTCTTCAGTCTGCATAAATTCTGCTGATGATTATGCTTCTGAAATTGTTTTGAATAAGACAAAAATTAATTACAATTATTACAATCTGGCAAATGCAAAAAACATAATAAAAGAGGGAGACAAGTATATTTTGCAGTCAGCATACAGCCAGAATCTTGCTGTTATTCTTGAAAAAGATAATTCAGACTTGTCAGTAAGAATTCAAATGCCTGTTAAAATAGTAAAAAAACAGATTCCGTATTTTAAATTCAGCACAACACTATCCAATATAAAGATTAACATATCTGAAAAAGAATATAATGGGTGGAAAATTAACTGCCTTTCTGGAATTCCAATTCCACAATGTGAATTTGACAAGGACAAGACAAGCATTACTTTAAGCCTTGTTTCATCAAATAAATATGATGTAAATATTGAAATAAATGATGAGCTTTATGATTGTGGCGCATGCGATGGTGTGTGCATAGGAACAGGCGAGAAAAAATGCATTTATAGAGCTCTTAAAAATGATATTCAAGATATATTAAAGCGTGCTCATTTAATCTCAGTATTTGAAGAAATGATGTCCTCTTACAGGATACTTGGGACAGGCAACATTCTTATTGAAGATTTGGAGCCTGAAATACAGGAGAGCATAGACTGGAAAACTGCAATGAATCGAGAGCTTGAAGAATTAATGAATCAAAATATAATTTCTTTGTCTGATTCTGATATAAACAGCATCACACAACTTGCCAGCCAGGGAACAGCAGGAAATTCAAAAATTATTTATGATAGAGACAAAAATAATTATGAAAAGTGGATTTATTATTCTGAAAGCTTGTTTTCATCGCCTGAAAAACTCAAGAACTGCAACGAGTTTTCTGTTTCTCTTCTTCCTGCTGGAAAACTTTCTTTTGAAAAACAAAAAATATCAACATATTATCTTGTTCCTATTTTAATTACTCTCTTCTTGTTCTTGTTATTTCTGATTTTAATCATAATAGCAAGATTAATTGACAAAAAACAAAGAAAAAAATTAAGAGCAGCAACAAGATTAAGAGGATAGGGCAAGAATAATTTGGTTATTGTCTGTGTTAATCTCTTCTCCATCTAAAACCACTAATTTTATTGTTTTTGTGCCATATGGAATTCTTATATTTTCTGCAGAAATAATTTTTCCAGAAGCAATTGTAATTTCTTTTCCCATTTTATTTTCCCAGTTTGTTTTGATTTCCTTGTTATCTGCATATAAAATTACTTTTGTATCCTGCGAGTTTCTTAATCCCTGATTTTTTATTATAAAATTAATATTTAAGTATATTCCTTTTTTGCTTGCTGTCACATTTTCAAAATATAAGTCAGGAAGAGAAGGAAGCGAGTAAAGCCTTTTCAGCTCATTAACTGTATCATCTGAAATTTTCTGATTGCATGCAGTTATTGGATACATGATGTTGTATTTGTCAGAAGAGTGATTGAAGCCAAGAACATGAAGAAGCTCATGCAGGGCAACATTGCTCGGACACTCTCCTGAATAAAGAAGGATTATTTTGCCTTCAAGAATAACATTAAAAATTCCAGAATCAAGTATTTTTGAAGGTCCTCCCTCTCCTGCCACAAAATACTCCTCTTTTTTATATTCCTCGCTGCAAGAGATGTTTATTTCTGGGGCGTCTGATTCGTAAAATGTGAGATTTACTTTTTGTGAAATAATTTTGAATGCGTCTGTTATGGCATTTCTCTTTATTTTTTCACAGTCAGCGTAAATTTTATAGCTTATTATGCTGTCTGGAAATCTCATATTTGAATAAAACTGTTCTGTTGGCTGAATATTAATTATTTTTGTTTCATTCTTATAATTAATCTCAAAATTTACTGGAGTTGAGAAAAAATTCAAGTAAGTCATATATGCAAAAAACAATGTTATCAAAACCAGGATTCCTAGTATAATTGTAATTATAACTTTTGCCATCTTTTTTATTACAAGAAATTTTGGGTTTATTAATCTATAGATAATTCTCTTTTACTTTTTGTTTCAATCAATATAATTACAGATAATTATAGAATTATAATCTTATCTTGGAATCAGGAAGCTTGTCAGAGTGCTGGTTTAATCTTCCTGCAGCCATGCAGTCCCAGCAAGTATGAATAGAGCCATTTGCTTCTTTTACAATTCCTGTGTCATGGCACTTTTCGCAAACTTCTTTCTTTTCTTCCATTATAATATAAGCAAGGACAAATTTAATTTTTGATATATATTATTATTTGGTGTTTTATATCCTTGCACAATTATTAATCTCATTTTTTAAATAGATGAGGGCAGTTTATAAGAATTTCTGTGATGCAGGATATATGAGAAATATAGTTAGATTTTTAAATTAATATGTTCTAATATAATTATGTTTTTAATATTTAATTGGTCAGGAATAGTAATAATTATTCTATCTTTAATATTATATTTTTTAGGCATATCTATAACAGGATTAACTAATTCAAATTATCTTTTCTACTTAGTTAATGGTATACTCTTAATAGTATTTGATTTAATAACTAGATTTGCCATTTCAAAAAAGTATAAAAAAATTAAAGGTGGAACATTCTTCTTTGTGCCAATATATATCATTGGTATTTTATGCTTAATTTTAGGAATCTATTTCTTTTTTATTTGATTTCTTCTTTTTCTTAAAAATATTAACCAAAATAAAAAAAGTGAAATTATGAAGCCAATTCCTGCAGGACCCCATTCTCCCTTAAATAATGCTAGTATTGCAGCTATGAAAAAAAGAAAGGGAGAGACTAATAAAAAATTTTTTAAGCTTCCTATCATAATATTATCATATTTACTTATTTTATAAATTTTTCTTTTAATTTATGTTATATATAAGAAAACTATAAATCAAACTCATCAATAAAATCAATTATTGATTTATATCTTTCAAGGAAAAAAATCCTTTTTCAGTTAGGATAATATGTTTTTTAGGATTTTCATTAATTTCTCTTATTAATTTTTTTTTGAGTAATTCAAAATAATACTCCTTAAACCTATCTGATGACAGGCCCGATTTTCTAAGCAAGGGATTTGGTTTTATCCTGTTTTTATTTTCCAAAATTATTTTTAAAATATCCCTCATAATTTCTAATTTTCCTCTTTTTGCCATTTTAGCTCCCTGTTTTTTTAAGAACCTTGTAGAGAATTATCATAAATAAAAAAGTTGATGCCAGATAAATTGCTAATTGATATAACTGAAGGAATTTTGGGATTAATTGGGGGTGTTGGAATTTCTTATCTTCTTCCGTATTTTGGTGTGAGTCTGGGATTTGGGCTTGGCAGAGGAATACTTCAGACAGTTGTCAGTCCAAGTCTATTGATATTTACTTTGATATTTTCAACTTTAATTGGCATGATATTTGGGGCTATTCCTGCTTTCAGGGCAAGCAAGCTGAAGCCAGTTGATGCTTTGAGATATGAATAATAAGATTTTTAAATTAAATTAATCTAGTTCTAAATAAGATTCTTTTTTATCAGGATAAAAGACGAACTTAAATTTGCCTGCTACAAGAAAGTCTACGCCTAATATCGTTGGGGGTGGCTTACCTTTAATAAGTTTTACTGGAACCTGAATAGGAATTTTTATTGTTTCCCCACAAATTTTTAATTCAGCTTCAGGTAACTCTCTTGTTTTTAGTTGGGCTCCTCCCAGATTAACTTCTTTTTCTATTCCAATAAGTTTTTGCATTTGTATTTCAGATATTCTCATTCTTTGTTTATCTCCCGCTCCCAATATTGTTGTTGGGCTACCTGTATCAATTATAGCACTAACGGCACCAAATATTTTTGGTGATTCTGATTTGATGCACACAGTTAATATTGGACGAAGCCCACCAGCAAAAAATTCAACACGAACAGGTATTCTCATTAGAATAAAATTATTGTGCCTTCAGGATAAACATATTCTATTACTATATAAGATGGGTTTTCACCTTTTTGTTCTACTTCTTTAACTACAAGATTGAAGTCTTCACCTGAGGCTATAACCTCCTTATTTTTTATAGCAACAAACTTACCAACAAATCCTTTTTTTATTAATATAGAATTATTATCATAGAACCATTTACTATCATTCTCAAATTCGCTAATTTCTTTTGGTATTTGACAGTTCTGATTTTCCATTTATTATTAAATCATCAAGGGTATATAAAACTTGCTTCTTGTTTTTTTATGCGTTCCCCACTGACATTTGTCACCCCCTAAAATAGCTTATGGAACGCATAATAAACCTCTGCTGGGGGTTTATTTTCTAAACTAATATGATGTCTAAAATGATTATATCTC
>VGKQ01000043.1 GCA_016866995.1 Candidatus Pacearchaeota archaeon | reverse complement strand
CTAGCGAAGCTGTTGCTCACTACATTGTTTCTTCTCAACCTTGGCTTGATTTGTGATATTACCATTTTGTTTTCAGATACCTCGCCCTTTAGGGCGGGGTAGTTCATTTTCTGTTTTTTGTTGTTATTTCACAAATCCCACGAACCTCAACTGATGTTGAGGCGCGCTCATCAGAGCGCGGTGGGATTTGTCTATAATTTCTTTTCTTTTTATATTTGTTTTATTTGCCTATATTTTTATTTTATTTTAAAAGCATAACAGCAAAAATTGCTGTCATCAATTAATGGAGGAATTCCTGAAATATAATACTTCACATTTTCAATTATATTATCTGAAGCAAGCAGTTTTATCTCATCCTGGCATGATGAAATCCTGTCTTTTTCCTTTCCCTTAATAAAAGTCAAGTCAAAACTCTCCCATTTTGGACATTTCTGTTTTATTTCTTCTTCACTAAAATCTTTTCCAAAAATTCCAGAAGCAGCATTTATAGTATAATGAGTGCTTATTTTTGCTTCTGGTTTTCTTGTTCCCTTGTTTACAAGCAAAAATAAGAGTTTGCCAGGATTTTCAATGCAAAACTGCCTTGTCCCGCTTTTTAATATTATATTTCCATTGCTTAATTTGTAAGCGCAATATCCTTCATCATCCAAGTTTCCTTTTCTGTTGTCTTCCCAGTCTGTATAAAATTTAAAATAATATATCATTAAGTCACTTTTTGCTTTATTATAGCAGTCTTCTCTTGTTATCAAGTAATCAGTCCCGTCAAAAACAAGTGTTGCTTTCTCATAATAATCTCCAAGTGAATCATATCTTGCCTCAAGCTCATGGCAAAGCTGAATAGCAGCTTCTGTTCCCAAAATATAAGATGAAAAGCAGAATGGAACTCTATAATATCCAACGCACAATCCTTTCTCATCAATATCTCCTTCAAGGCTTGAATCAAGATAATATATATCTTCTTTTTTTGCCTTCTCGCAAGGCGGGATATAGCTGAAAAAATTTCCCTTGCTTGTATAAAAACGTTTTATGTCACAGACACATCTTCCATCTCCAATTATAACCTCTCCTTCTTTTATACAATACTCTCCTGTGGATTCTCTAAACAAATAGCTTCCCTGCTTTTTTGTTATGTCAACACTTTTTATTTTTGTGAAAGCAAACATTTTCTTTTCACTGTCAAAATAAATATTTTCTTCTTTGTCATTTCCCCAGCCAGTAGCCTTTCCTCTAATCCATGCCAGATAAGAAGCAGTTCCAGAAAGTGAAATGCAGTTTGTGCAGGTTGCTTTTGTATAATCCTCATTTCCCCATTTCTGTGTCTGAGATTTTTTTATGCACATGCATATATTATTCTCCCCTCTGGCAGAATTAACAAAAAGAATTTTCAATTCAGGAACAGCAAACATTTTTTGATTTCCAAAATAAACAAGAAAAATATTCTCATTCTGCCATAAAAGAAAATTTCCCAGTCCGCTCTTATCAGCTTCAGCAACCGCGGTTTTTAGAGATTTTAAGTAAGACTTTGCAGCCTCTGCATCAGGGTCAAATTTTGGAGAAATCAGCTTAAAAAGCAGAAGAATGAGCAGAAGAATGAGCAGAAACATTCCCACTCCTGCTAAAACAATTTCAAGAATCTCATTAAGTAATACTCCTTTTTTCACCAGTTGTCGCATGTTTCCACAAGCTCCTGCTTAATCTGTGCCCTGTTTGGATAAGCTTTTAACTGGTCTAAACTTGCCTGCATATAAGCAGGCTCTGCTCTTCCAGTAAATGTAGATTCTACTTGATTCTTCCAACTCTCGCCTTTGTTATGTATCAAAAAATGTCCTTCAGGTGTCAAGCCATATTCTTTTCCTTCATCTGTTCTTACATAAATAATCTGGCGGCTATGCCCATCAATATTGTCTAAAACATTATCTGTAAGCAATCCATATTCTTTTCCATTAACATCAACTTCTGTATTTGCAAATGCATTATAAAATGAATTATATATTTCCAGCCTTTTTCCTCCTTCTTTTTTCAAATCTTCTATTTTTGGCCTTTCACATGGCTGGCATCTTCCATCACTGCCGCAAGAACTTGCATCACAAGTGTATAAAATAACATCGCCGGAACTTAATTTAAAATAGCCATAAACCTTTCCGTCAATTTCAACAGAAAAGAAATAATCATTATAATAAAATTGATTGTGTTTAATATTATATTTTTTGTTATTAAATTCCAATGTCAGTGAATTTAATGTATTTAAAAGAGTATAATAAATTATGCCGTTCTTCAAGTCTTCATTACTGAATTTTTGCTCATCAACATTTTTCCACTCATTTCCAAGCTTTTCCCATAAAACATAATCTTTTTTTGATGTGTCAAACTGCACCTTATAATTAATATTGTCAACATCTGTAATACATGCAAAATTAGTCCCGTCTCCTTCATTAAAAGAAACATTTCTCTCTTTTCCAAGTATGGTTGCAGTTTTTATTGGTGCCACAGCTGAAGAATCACCATATCCAAACAAGCTCAAGACAGAATAAATTTTATTCATTACTTGTTTGAACAAGGGTGTAAGTTTTCCAGAAAAAATTCCATAAATCACAAGAGCAATTATAACTACAGTTAAAACTGCTGCTATAATCTGCCAAAATGCCATGCCTCTTTTATTTTTTATTATTCTTAATTCCATTATCTTTAATTAATGTTAAGTTTATCTTGCGGTTTAATTGTTGATAATTTTGTAATTATATTTAATTGTTGAGATGCTGTATTTTATTATCATTAATTAACTTAAATTTATGTTGTTGTTTAATTGTTTATATTTTTTGAATTATATTATAATTTTATTATTATAATTTTATTTTGAAGATTTTTTAATATAATTATCCCCCGCCCCTCAGCCAGTCTTTTATTGTTGCAAGTATCTGCCCTCCCCCCTTATAATAAACCACAAGTGCTGCCCCAACACAAATTGTAATAAGAACCAAGATAAGTATAATGTTCTTTATCTCATCCCACCAACCATCTCCTCTTTTATTCATTTTTTTTCTTTTCTGTATTTTTACAGACGTGTTTTGCTTCTTTTTCTAAAAGAAGGAAGATTAATAAAGTTAACTATAAATAAAAGTAAATAATCTTTAAATTAAATTTCAAGCAAGTTAATTAATTTTTAAATTATGCTATAATTCTTAATAATTAAATCTGATTAAAAATATAGAATTAGTTCCAAATAAAAAATTAAAATTAAATTAACAAATCAGCTCAGGGCAGCTTGTTTGGATAAGCTTTACAGCTACAAGCTGTTCGCAGTTTATATTATAGACTGCCTTGCTCTTGACTTTTGCTCCATCAGCTCCGGCAGCAGTTACTGGTAATTCATCAGCTTTAGCAATATCATCCTTAGCCAATTTCAAAGTCTCTGTTAACTGGGAATCAGTAAGCTTAATTTTGTCGCTCTCCCCATTTTTCAAGCACCAATTATCCTTGTCACTCGCAGAACATGCCACTTTGCACTGCTGTCCCTTTGTTGCAAGACTGCTTCCGCCAGAAGTCCATGGATTTAATGAAGACAGATTGATTTTTCCTGTTGCACCAAGAATAATTATAACTCCTATAACAACAGCTACAACAGCAAAAACAACAACCTCTGCACTCACTCCTTTCTTGTTCATCTTAGTTCCTCCTTTTATTGATAATATTTCCAGTATTTATAAATCTTCCTTTCAAGATTTATAATATTTCACAATCAAGTTAAATAAAACAACCACAAATATTCAAATAGTAATGCAGATAATTAATAATTATATTATAACGCCACAAACCATAAATTTCTTGTATTTTAAATTATTTTAATTTAATTTTTGGTATAAAAGGTTAATAATAAAGCAAGGAGATGTAATTAATTCCATAGTGTTAAATTTATAATAAGCTAGCCCAACCCGGACAAGGCTACAATTGCAAGAACAGCAAGAGCAATTACAGCAATCAAAGCAGTAATAAGATAAAATAATCCTCCTGTAAGCAGATTATTCCCAGTATCATAAACCTTTTTTAATTTGTCTTCTCCAGAATCAACAGTCACAAGAGTTGAGGTTAAAATAAAAATAATCTCAATAATATAAATCCCAATTGAAATCTGCAGAAAGTAAGGCGGAATCATTTTTGTAATGTCAAAAACAGACAATGCTCCTGCAACCCCTCCCAAATCCATGCCCGCCTCTCCGCCAACAGTCGGAGTAAGCTCCTGCAGCTTGCTCAATATCATAACAATCATGCTTCCAAGCCCGACAACAATTCCAGCAAGCAAAGGGGCAAGGAAAGTCATGTTGCTTTTCATGTCAGAAACAATCTCAGCAAGCAAATCATTCAATCTCTCATTAATCTTGCTTATATTTTTCACATATTCTGAAATTGACATCAAAGAACGGGCAGCAACATTCAGTCCCTTTTTCACACTCTCAACAAGAATTTTCATGCTTATTGAAATCAGCATTGAAGGATAATAGATAATAGCCCCCCTTCTTGGGCTGAATATAGCTTGTTCTAGCCCCATTCCCATCTGCTGTATATTTGTGTTCACTGTCTTGAAAAAATTCTCAGTTACAAGCCCCTTGGAACTTTCAGCAACTCTTGCAAATGCAATCTCAGCAGGCATCCCGTCTCCAATCCTGTTTCCAAGCTGGAATAATGATGAGGCAAACTCTTTCTCAAGCTGTTTGCTTGATTCTCTTGATTTTATCAATTCACGGGATTTAATTTTGTATGAAATTGAAAAAAACAATGCAATAGACAAAGGAATAAATAAGGATAAAATTAATGCAAGAAGCCCAAACGGCCCCACAATATTCCCGTTTTCATCCTCCATAAAATTAAAAATCTTGCTCTCTCCCAAAAAGCCCAAGTGAATTTCAGAAAAGGTATAATCTGATTTTAATCCAAAAATAGCAAAATTATCATTCTGATTGTTTATATTATAAGTCAAAAAATCTATCTGAAAAATAAATGGCATCAAGCCGATAATGAACAAAGGAATGCAGATTAAAAATGCAATCAAATACGGCTTCTTGCTTTTATATTGAGGATAAAGAGGATTTAACTCGAGAACACTTGTCTCTCCATATCCCCCCGGCCTCTTCAGCATAACCTCGTTTGTAAGATAAAAAACAAAAAAAGGCACAATCAAATTAAACAAAATAAAAATATGATACCAAGAGAACATTCCTCCAAGCAAAGTTGAAGCAAGCGGAAGCAAAGCCAAGCCAAGAGTTGGAAGAACAATTCCGAGCATGTAGATATTTGTAAGAGGTGAACGTATAGTATGGGTATATTTCAGCATCTTCTCATAAACTCCATCTAAAATTACTTGCAAGGCTCTCTCAAGAGAAGCTATTCTTTTTTCTTCAGAAGGCTCATACAAACTTGATTCAATCAGATGAAAGCTCTCGATAAACTCAATAGAGTAATCTCTCCATGTCTCAAGATATGCATCCAAGCTCTCTCTGATTGTGGAATATTTTCCTGTCTCAACATCCCAGAATATCTTTCTGAAATCCAAAGAAAGTGGAGGAGATAAATGCTGTGCAGTAAAAGAAATTGCTCTTTCTAAGTTTGATGTATGCTTCATATATGCAACAACATACAAGATGCACGGCACCATCTGCGAGCTTGCTTTCAATCTCCACGAATTTGCAAGCCTCATTGGCATTGTATAAACATAATAAAACAAAAACAAGCTCAGCATCAAAACAAGAACTAAAAGCATAACAGGAAAGCTTTCTGTAATAAGAAATATTCCTATGCTTCCCAAAACTCCTGCAAAAAATGTCACAAGTAAAGCCATTACAGCAAGTGTCAGCGACTGGCTTGGGGTTATATTCAAGTGAGCAATATCAATATGTTTCTGTATTCTTGTCTTGTCTTTTTCAGAAACATTAATCTTAATTATATTTCCTATTGTATTGCACCAGTTTTCATATCTCGAAAGATGCGGCATCAAATCTCTCTTAAACTGCAGAAATTCCCGGGAAAAATTTCCAGCAGGCTTCTCGCTCTCTATCTCATTTTCAATCTTTCTGCTGTATTTATTCAGTATGTCTTCTGCTTTCATTTTTCACCTTTTTTTAATTTTCATGTTAATATTAAATTTATTCTAATATTTTTTATTAATGTTGATTTATTTTTATATTATTGATATTGTTATGATTTTACTTTGTAAGTTTTTGTTATAATAATTTATTTTATCTATTATTTCTAGCATCTTTTTTCTTCTCCTCTTTCTCTTTTCCTAATTTATCGAAAACAGCATTGTCAATAAACTGCTTTATGCTTGAATATCTCAGCCTGTTTTCCTCTTTCTTAATAAATTCTTCTGCCCTCTTTAGCAGTTCAGCATCAATCTTAACTGTTTTATCTTTTTTCATTTTATCTCAGATATTTTTATTTTTCTTTTTTTATCTGAAATTTTTTTTCTTCCTCAATAATTTGTGAATTATCCCTGTATTCAAAGCATCCTGAGCATCCAAAAATGTAATCTGCTCTTCAACTTCACTTAATCTTG
>VGKQ01000042.1 GCA_016866995.1 Candidatus Pacearchaeota archaeon | reverse complement strand
CTGCGGGCATGTAGACCACGGCAAGACGAGCATCTTGGACAGGATTAGGGGCTCGAGTGTAGCTGCGGCTGAAGCAGGGGGCATAACTCAGAAAATATCTTTTACATTATTTCCTGCTAAAAATATCAAAAAAGGATGTTCTCTTCTTGATAAAAGAGGATATAAATTAGATATTCCAGGCTTTTTGTTTATTGACACACCAGGACACGCAGCATTTACTAACTTGAGGAAAAGAGGGGGAAGCTTGGCAGATTTGGCAATTCTTGTTATAGACATTAATGAGGGAATAAAACCGCAGACTTCAGAGGTTCTATCAATTCTCAAGTTAAACAAAACTCCTTTTATTATAGCTTTGAATAAGGTAGATAATATTTCTGGCTGGAGAAAGCAATCTGAAGATTTAAAAGAAAGCATTGAGAAACAAGCAATTCATGCAAAACAGAATTTTGAAGAAAAGCTTTATACATTTCAAGCAAGTTTAAATTCTTATGGCTTTAATTCTGATTTATTTTTTAATTTGACAGATTTTACAAAAAAAATAGCTATTATTCCGTGTTCTGCAAGAACAGGCGAGGGAATTCCTGAATTATTGATGATGTTATGTGGATTATCACAGAGATTTTTGAAAGATAAATTAAGTCTAGGAGAAAAAGCAAAAGGAGTTATTCTTGAAATAAAAAAGGAAAAAACCTGCGAGTATTTAGAATGCATTTTATATGACGGCAAATTAAAGCAGGGAGATGAAATTGTTATAGCATCATTTTCAAATCCACTAAAAGCAAAAATCAGAAGCATGGAGGAAATACAGCCTGTGTCTTTTTCATTCAAGCCCGTGAAAGAAGCTGTGGCTGCAACTGGCTTGAGAATTCAATTATGCGAGAAGGCTGAAATTCTTCCTGGAATGCCTTTTCAGATTTTTAAGAATAATCTTTCTGAAATTGAGCGCGAGTTTAAAAAAGAGCTGACAGAAAACATAAAGACAGATGAAAAGGGAATTGTGATTAAGGCAGAAAGTCTTGGAAGCTTGGAGGCATTGTTACTCTTGTTAAAGCAGGATAATATTTCTGTATTAAAAGCAGAAATTGGAAAGATAACAAAACAGGATATTTCACAGGCAAAAGCAAATGCTGAAATTCCGGGAAATTCAGTTATTCTTGGATTTAATGTTTCTGTTGATGAAGAAGCTGCTGAAATGAAAAATGATGTCAAAATAATTGAAGGAGATGTAGTTTACAAGCTTATTGAGGATTTGAAAAAGTGGCAGGAAGAAAAAAGAAAAGAGATTGAAAAAGAGAAGCTGTTATCTCTTGCTTCTATATGCAAGCTTGAAATCCTGCCAAATTTTGTTTTTCATAATTCTAATCCCGCAATTTTTGGAGTCAGAGTATTGGGAGGAAAGCTGAAGCCAGATATTTACTTGATTGATGAAAATAACGAGAAAATATCGCATGTCAAGAATATACAACATGAGAAGACAAGCCTGAAAGAAGCTGTTCCTGAAATGGAGGTTGCAATTTCCCTTCCCGGAATTGCATTTGACAGACAACTGAAAAACTCGAGATTTTTATATGCTGATTTGAGTGAGGCTCAATTTCGCAAGCTGAAAGAAAATAAGGATGTTCTTTCTTCTGGTGAGCTTAAAATTCTCCAAGAAATTGCAAGCATGAAAAGAAAAGAGAAGGCTACCTGGGGTGTTTAAAACAGAAAAATTTTAAAGAATTGGCATATATAAAAAGATGCTGTTTTCAGTCTGTTTTTGTGTGAGCTTCTACACATCAAACTGTATAACATCTATGGATATAAAAAATCCTGTTGTTAGTGTTACAAGAATGCTTATATTATATTTATTTTTTTAATTTAATCAGCAATTTCAGAATAACTTAATTATTATAATGGACAGATAATAATAGAATGTTTTTCTTGGCTTTCTCTATAGCATATAAATATTTAAAAACATAAAAAATATGGGAATTCATGCCAGGACAAGGATTATCATTTTATCAAGGCAGAGGAAGGACAGAATTTAAGCCAGTATTATTAAGCTGGAGAGGAGATAAGTATACATCTTATACTTCATTTTTGTTGGACTCTGCAAAATCAGCTGTTGGAGACGGGCTTGCTGGGGTTGTTTTGGGTGGATTTGCTGAAGAGCATCCTTTTGTTATTCCAATAACTATTGGAACTTTAGGAGCTTTATATGGAGCATTAAAAAGAGCTGTTTATGGTGTGCAGAGGCCGAGTTTAAGAACCTCATGGGAATTTTTTAAGGAGGATTTTTTCTCTTAAAATGGGAGAGTGCAAGCATAAGGGACATTGTTATGAATATGAGCCAGGAGATGCTGTATGTGATAATTGGGGGGGCAGAACCGGGCCGCTTAGCCTGAAAAGATGCATGTGGTATAATATATTAGATAAACAGCAGAAAAAAAACCTCGGGAAAAACAGGGAGCAATTGCACAATTTCTTAGATTAGACTAATAAACCTAATTATTAATTTTTGCTTATAACTATAAATTAAACTTTTAATTATGACAATTACTAAATATATTATATTAAATTATCTAATTAATTAATATTAAGGTGTGATAAAAATATTTATATTGACTGATATTAATTAGATAAGTAAAGCTTTTTAAACCAGAAAAATTAAGACTAATTATGTTTAAAATTAATATATCTGAGAAGGGAAAATCATGGAAATTAGAGACAGATACAGAAGCGCTTGTAGGAAGGAAAATAGGAGAGAAGATTTCAGGAAGCGAAATTTCAAGCGAGCTTTCTGATTACGAGCTTGAAATTACTGGAACAAGCGATAAGGCGGGATTTCCTGGATTTAAAGAAATTGAATCAAGCGGATTGAAAAGAGTTTTACTTGTAAAAGGGAAGGGAATGTGGAGCAAGCCAAAAGGATTGAAAAAGAAAAAGCCGAAAATGCCTGATGGCTTGAGATTGAAGAAAACTGTTCGTGGAAGCATTATCTCGCGGGATGTTGTTCAGATTAACTTGAAGGTTTTAAAACATGGAAAAAAGAAGCTTGAAGAGATTTTTCCAGAGCAGAATAAACCTAAAGAACAGCCAAAAACTGAAGAGAAGAAAGAAGTTCAAGCACAATAATCTTTATATAGGATTAAATTATAAATTATTATGGATAAATCAAAAATTCTTAGTTATGTTGCATTAGGATTATTATCTCTTTCTGCTGCCGGACTTGGTACATTAGATGTTGCAGTATATTTTCAAACAAGAAGAATAGAAAATCTTAGGACTGAACTTGATGCAGCTAAACCAAGACTTTATGCAATGATTGATGAAGCTGCAAAAAGATATGAAAAGGAAGTAATTGAGCCAATTTTGCAAGAAAATAGAGAATTTCTCAAAACACAAAGGGAAGAAGTGCGCAGAAAGATGGATGAGATTGTGGCAAGAAACAATAGAGAATGTGAAGAACTTGAAAGACAATGTCAAGAATTTGACAGAAGTTTAGCTGAATTTAATAAAGCCCTGGCACAATAATATTTAAAAACCGCAATCTTATATAAAATCATGCCTTCGGATATTTCTAGAAAAGTAGAGGATTGTGTCCTAGATTATGAAAGAGTTCCAAGAAGGGCAATTGTTACAGAAGCAACAGCACAACTTTTAGATGATGAATCAAGAAATTATTTAAGAAGATGGGGCATCAGATTAGAAGTTGTTTCTGCGCAGGAATTGGAAAATCTGACAGATATGGGAAGGGGAATTCAGTATCCTTTTATTTTATGCAACAATCGCGGAAGAATTACTCGCAAGGCAAGAAGGGCTGTTGGATATAATTTAAGTCCTGAAACTTCTCCGCAAGCTTTTGCCTTAATGCTTGCACAGGCAAGATAAGATATAAGCTATATTATAACATATATTCTGTATATTGATAATTCTTATAAGCTCTTACTTCTCTAAAAATTTATGCATTATATACTTAAAAGACTGAATAAAATTGACAGAAGAAGGCGCAGTTTAATTTTTGTTATAGTTAATGAATCTGGCTTGCGAGAAACTCGAAGAGTAGTTGGAAGATTAGAAGCAAGTTCTGATGTTAATTTGTTTGGATATAGATTTAGATTTACTGATTCTGATGGAAGAAAAGGAAATATTGGAATGATATTTCCAGGAAGCTCACACTCTATGTTTGTAGGAGATGAAGTTAATAGAGTTTATAGGAAAAATGGCAAATTGGTTTTAGAGTATGATGTTGGAAAATGCCCTGGAGAAAATGGCTGCTGCCAGCCGTGGAATAATTATTTAAGATATTTTGCAAGACAATAAGATTTAAAATTATTTTGCTCTATGAACAGTTACATCTGCCTTGATAACACCTGCATTCTGGCTGTTATCCTGCTTTTTATCACGATTAAAAGCAAGATAAAGTCTTAATATCTAGAAAGAAATCTTGCAACTCTCAACCTGTCATTCTTGCTGAAAAAATCTTTGAACGCATTAAACTGCTCCTGAAATTCTCTTTTGCTGTCTGAAACATGAGCGCCATTCAAGACAGCTCTTTTTTCAAGTAAAGCCCGCTCGTGAGAATCAGTGCACAAATCACCTCTTAATGTCCCTCTTCCAGCTCTTTTAGGGTCAGTATGCCCAAGAACTTTTCTCATAGCAACAATTAATCCTTCTTTTCCTTCATATAAAGCAAGCTGGCAATTTTTTCCAACAAAATAATCAAGATACAGAATCATTCCTGCTTCATGCTTCTCTATTGTTGATGCATAAAAATCAGCTATCTGCCTAAAAGTAATATTTTCAACATCTACAGTACTGAGCCTTCTTCCAATTCTGTCAAAATATCTGTAAACCTCATCTGCCCGAGTCAGTAATTCAGGCTTCACCATTAAAAGAGTCATTTCTTCTGGCATTTTACATTTATTCAATTTATTACTGAATTGGAATAGAGATATTTAAAAAGCTTTAGGTTTAATATAAAACATGGAAAAAAATAAGCAAGAACAAATCAACATAGAAAATCTTCTGACTTTAAATATAGGAATGGTTGGGCACATAGACCACGGCAAAACCACATTGTTATGGAAACTTACTGGAAAGTGGGCAGACACTCACAGTGAGGAATTGAAAAGAGGAATTACAATCAAGCTTGGATATGCTGACACAATAATAAGAAAAGAAAAAACCTGGAATATAAAAGAAGGAAATCCAGAAAGATATGTAACATTTATAGATGCACCCGGACATGAGATGCTCATGGCTACAATGTTGTCAGGAGCTGCAATGATTGACGCTGCAATTCTTGTGATTGCTGCCAATGAGGGAATTAAGCCACAAACACGGGAGCATTTAATTGCTCTTGACGCCAAGAAAATAAAAAATATTATTATTGTACAGAATAAAATTGATTTGGTTTCAAGGGAAAAAGCACTTGAAAGCTACAAGACAATAAAAGAATTTGTAAAAGGAACAATAGCTGAAAATTCCCCTATAATTCCGTGTTCTGCCCAGCAGGAAGTGAATATAGACAAAATTTTTGAGGAATTATGCAAGATTAAAATTCCTGAAAGAGATACAAGTTCAGAGCCATTATTTATGATAGCAAGAAGCTTTGATGTTAATAGGCCGGGAAGCAAAATTGAAAATTTGAAAGGAGGAATTATAGGAGGCACAATGAAAAAAGGAAAATTGAAAATAGGGGATGAGATTGAAATTAAACCAGGAATAATGCTTAAGAAAGAAAACCAAATTAGATATGAATCTGTAAAAAGCAAAATAACAAATATTTACAAGGGAAGCTATCCTATGAAAGAAGCAGAACCTGGCGGGAGCTTGGCAATTGAGACAGAGCTTGACCCAATCTTGACAAAAGCAGACAATCTTTCTGGCTGTGTTGCGGGATTATCAGGAAAACTGCCTCCTATTACAAGCAACATAAACTTAAAATTCACCTTATTCAAAGAGGTTTTAGGAAGCAGCAAGCAGGAAAAAATTGAGCCGCTGAAATTGCTTGAATTATTAATGCTTTCTGTAAATACTTCAATTACAGTCGGAGTTGTCAGAAAAATAAGAGGAAATATTCTCGAGCTTTCTTTAAGAATTCCGATTGTTCCTTTTCGTGGCGAGAATATTGGATTAGCTAGAAATTTGCAGGGACACTGGAGATTGATTGGATATGGCGAAGTTTTGTAATTTAGTATAAATTATATTATTTAGAATTACAAAATTGAGCAGAGATAATCTAGTTTAGTATTATTAATTTGTATTTAGCTAATTTGTTCTAAAACTTTAAGTACAAGCCCGATTTGCTCATCTGGCTCTTCAGGATTAAATCTTGGACTTTCGTAAATTTTTCTTTCACCATTTCTGATTCTAAAATAAGCTTCTTTATCAGGAATAAAATGCGTTAATTGAATAACTCTGCTTAATCCTGCATCTTTTAAACTTCTCTGAAATTTTGCATGTAGCTCTTTCTCGGAATCAAGATTTACATATAACTCAACAAAAATAACCATAATTCTACATCTAATTATAATTTATAAGAATTATTATGTTCTGCATTATATTAATTTTGAGATAAAAGAAAGATAAGCGCCATCAATAAAAACAAGAGTTTTATCCATATTAAAAAACATCAGGCAACCCTTAAGGATTACCTGGGATTATGTTATTATTTATATTTAATTTAGATATTTAAAACTTTTTATGATTATCTTTTTGCCAATTTCCACATGAGGTTAAAGTAACTTCTGAAGCTGTCTGATAAGCTTTTATCTCTGATTAAGAAAGCAATTGGATTCTTATCTACAAGCATAACAAAAAGAACTGCTTCTGGAAAGATGTCTATCCAGTTTGGGCTTGAAAGGTTATTG
>VGKQ01000041.1 GCA_016866995.1 Candidatus Pacearchaeota archaeon | reverse complement strand
AAAGATTAATTAAAATTTTTGCTAATCTCGGAGAAATTGCTAATTTGCTTCTTCTTACTGGCTTTTCCATATCTCTTTTTTCAGCATCTTCTGTATCATAAACAGATTGTATAATTCCAAAACAATCTTCATAAACAAAATAATTTTGCAGGTTTTTCAGCTGTTCAGGTGCAAGTTCAGGGTTTTTTCTTATTGCTTTTAATTTCTCTTTCTTGAAATTTTCTTTTACAGCATCCTCAACATTAATTTCAGAAAAATTCAAGATTGAATACTGAAATTTATTTTCTTCTCCATAGTAAATTGGGTTTTTCTTGATGTAGCTTAAAATTTCTTCCTCATTTCCAGTCGCGAGTGTTTTGCCTATCGCAATTGTCCCTCCCAAGCTGTAAATCATCTCGCTTGGATTTATTTCTGCTTCAATTAACAGCAAATTATCCTGCTTTGAGATTATCTTTTTCTGAATCTTTCTTGCTTCCAAGTAAGAAATTATCTCTGCCAGAGATAATTCAGGATTTCTTCCAAGTATAAAGATGTATCTGCTCATAGTTTTTTCTCCATCACTGTATCTTTTGACTTTACATTTCCAATAATCCACTCAGGTCTTGATGTTATCTTATATCCTCTCTTCTTATAAAACTTAACTGCAAAATTAGTGGAGTAAAGTTTCACTTTCTTTATTTTATTTTTTCTTGCATAATCTTCAATAAAATCCATCAACTGGGTTCCAATCCCTTTCCCAATCTCAGAGCCTTTAATAAATAACCCTCCGATTTTATCTCCTTTTAAATCCACAGTTCCAATCAAAACTCTGCCCTGCCATGCGCAAAACATTGCCCGCTCTCTCATTATCTGCAGAATATTCTTAGTTGAATTCCTATTAATCAGGCAATCAAGCATTTTTTTTGGATAATCATTTTTATTTATCTCTCTAAGGGTTTTTCTTCTCAATAAACTTATTTTTCTCGCGTCTCTTCTTGTAGCTTTTCTTATTATCATGCTAGTTTCTCATTAATCTGTTTAATAAATTCTTCTATATCTGCTTGAAACTCTTCAGAGATTGAAGTAAAAACTGTTTCATCTTTTATTATCTCATATTGATGGATAATTTTGTTTCTCATCCCTTTTGCTTTTTTCAATTTTCCTGCAAGCCTCTCATCTATTATGCCTGCTTTTAATATAACATCAAAGGCACTATCTTCATTTTCAGGTTTTCTCAACTTTTCTCTGCTTATTATTAAGAAAACTATCTTTATTACTGCTTCAATTATCTTCTCAAATAGTCGCTCGGTTGCGGCTCTTATCAGACTGCTATTTTCATACTCTTCAAAATTTTCAGGAAAAAAGCTGTAAAGCTCTTCCAAATCATTTCTTATATCTTCAATTTTTTCTGTGATTCTAATGTCAGTTTCGCTCATACAAAATCCTCCCATTTTTATCAATGCTATTCCTGATTTTTTCAGGCAGAACATTATAAACCTGAATATCCATCATATCGCTTAATTCTCCCATTGCCCTTATCCTAAATTCCACCGCCTCTCTTTCAGTTATATTTATGAATTCCACTGCAATATCAATATCTGAGCGGAATGTCCTGTCATTTGTAACAGTTGAGCCAAATAAGATTATCCTTTTAATATCTTTTGAATATTTGCTTCTTAAGATGACTTTTACTGCATCATCAATCATTTGTTTTATTTTTTGCCCTTTTTTCAATTCAAATTCATCTGAAAATCTTTCGGCATCTTTTATAAACTCAAATTTTTTTCTTATATCTCTTGATAATCTATTTTTTTCAGATTGCGTGAGGGTTATTCCATTAAGCTGCTTTTCAATTATTTTCAGCTCCCGCTCTCCAAATATCTTCCTCGTATTCTTATTTTGCTTTAAAAAATTAAGCATATTCATTTTAACAAAATAACCATTATAATGGTTATAATAACCTAAATTAAGGTTATATTTAAACCTTTTGATTAATATATGCTAGCTTGGAGTTAACATGCATAAACATCAATTAGTTACAAGAATTAAGTTCAGCATAATAGATAAATTAAGCCAATAAAATAATAAATTTATAGTGGGATAAACATTAATAGCAGAAAATTATCTCTTCTCAACAAGAATTCTCGTAGAACAAGGCAGCTTGGCTTTTATTCTCTCAAAAGCAGTTCTTGTTATTCTCATTGCCTTCTCAGAATTCACAGCAACAATAAATATATCCTGATTTTCTTTTACAATTGCAGTTCTTCCTATATTAACTCCGAATGAATGAGCCATTCCTGTCTGCATCCTGTCTGCCCCTGCACCCGTAAGCATCTTGTTTTCTCTTACAATATTATGAGGGTAGATTTTAACAGCAAAATAATACTGCCCTGCAAGATTTTCCTCAAGCTCCTTGTGAATATACTGCCTTGCTGCTTCAATTGCATTATCTCGTATCTGGACAGGCTCTGCTGACTGCAGTTTCAGGACAATATTCAGCTTTTTATTCTCATAGCCATGAATATCTCCCATGTGAAGCTTGACAACTTTTTGGGGAGGAATGGCTTTAATATAGCTCTTGCTCTTTTTTGCAGACTTTCTTGTATAGGGAGTGACATGCCTTTTCGAATACGATGATGCTTTTCTTAGTGCCATTTTATTTCGCAAGACAAATCAAATTTATTTGATTAATAGCTTCTTGCCTATATTTTTTTGCCATTTTATTATTTTTTAATTTAATATTTATCTGTTTCCTCTTTGTTCTTGATAATTTTCTTTTGGTTGTGTTTTATTTGGGAGCATTTCTTCAGGAATATGCGACTCTCCTTCTTCTACAAATAATTCTACTTGCTGTGGTTGTTCTGGCTTAAAATTCAGAGGACGATATGGAAGAATGCACACCTTATTTCACCTCAACTTCATCAGCATTTACTACAGATTGTCCGGGCAAACCTTTTTCAAAAATAGCTCGAACAAGCCCTTTATTTCCGTGAGCTGAAGAAATTTTTCCCTTAATTTTATTTCCAGCAGATGATGTCCATATAACTTCTTTTCCCGCAAGTTTCTCAGCCTCTTTTCTATTCTTCAAGCTGAAATCTAGCAAAAAATGCCTCTCCTGCACAACATGCCTTCCTCTCCTGAACTGAACAACTTTTCCTTTCATCTTATTTTTTGTATTTATATGAATGTATTTTGTTTCTTTTC
This sequence comes from Candidatus Pacearchaeota archaeon, assembly GCA_016866995.1. Taxonomy (GTDB): domain Archaea; phylum Nanobdellota; class Nanobdellia; order Pacearchaeales; family GW2011-AR1; genus VGKQ01. The sequence continues at coordinate 3,850 of VGKQ01000041.1, read as the reverse complement.
TAAAAAGAAAGAAGGTTTAAAAAGCTTATTACAAGCTCAATTAACTAATAATTCAATTTTATCTGGGTTTATTATTGGACTAATTAATTTAGTGTTAATAATATATCACTATTAATTTAGAAATTTATAAGATAATAGTAAAATTTCCAAGCTCTTTCTTCAAAACATCAAAAACCTTATTGTCAATGTTAATTTCTTTTTTCTCAGCCATTGAGTTTGTCAATTCTTCTGCACTTGACTTCTCAATCTTCTCTGTAATCCTGCTCACACTTCCAGCATCAATCAAAAATGCCTTATCCCCTGTAAATATAAGTTCATATATCTTGTTCTGTGCTTTTATCCTGAATCTTCCTTTCTGCAGAGAAACCAAGTCGCACCTCTGATTATATTCTATAAGATGATTGATAAGCATAGACGCATTTTTCCTTACATCTTCAACTTCGTGCTTTGCCAGTTTTCCTTTTGCAAACTGCTCTCTTGCCTTGATAATCTCTTTTAAAATATGAAGATAATTTTCAGGCATCTTCCCTTTCTTGATAAACTCTTCTTCAAACAATCCAAGAATCTGCCCTTCTGTTTTCTTCCCAAAAACACCTTCAAGCAACTGAAAAACATCCTTGTAAATCTGCTCAATTGTTTTTTCCTGCGTTCTTTTCTCAATCTGCTCTCTTAATTTCTTCAATCTCTTCAGATAATCTTCAGAATTTTTAAGCAATTTATCAACTTCAACTCCCTTGACTTCCTTTATTTTCTCGTGCTCATACCCCTTAAAATACTTAATACAAATCTTATCAAGAATATCAATATACTTCTGCTCAAGTATTTTTTCCTTGTCTACAAATACTTCTTTCATTTGCTTGACAAGCTCATAAACATTTGGAGGAGGCAGTCCATAAAGCATTAATAATGCCTGTGAAGGAGTTGAAACACCCCAGAAAATATCTCCAACAACAATATCAAGCAGTCTTCTTTTGACTGTCTCAGAAACCTTGTCTCCCATTGACATGAACATATCAATTGCTTCCTGTGATGGTTTTATTCTTCCCATTTTCAGTAACAATTTCCACGGCAGAAATGTCCCTCTGTCATAAAGCGGAATGCCGTCTCTTATAAAAGTGAAAATAACAGGATGAGCATCTTTTACACTCTCCCAAAAATCAGTCAAAATATAAACCTGCGGAGAAAGCTTGTTTTTCACTCCTGCAAGCTCAGAAGCTTCTGCGACATACTGGTAAATAATGCTTCTTAATTTTTCTTTTAACTCAAGTCTTGGCATTCTCTTCACATCAGTATCATCAATCACAATATAAACATCAACATCACTGGTTTTGCTCGCAGTTCCTCTCACCAAGCTTCCGGCAATAACATAGCTTGCAACATATTTTTCAAATTTTCTCAAGCATAGAGATTTGTGAATTTCAGCAACTCTTAATGCTCCAAGCAAGCCATTGTCAAAAAGAGGAAATGACATTGCAATTGCCTCTGCAACATCATACTTTGAATCAAGACAGTAATTAAACAAATCAACAGGAGTTTTGACATGAATCCATAATTTCGGCTTGTTCTCCTTAACCATTGTCACAATATCATTTTTAATTTTAGCCATATCCTTAAAATGCTCTTCTGGAATTATTACAAGAACATGAACAGGCTTTTGCTTGGCTTCTTCTTCAGGAACTTCCTCTTCTTCCTCAAATTTTTCAGAAGCTTGTGGCGGAAGAATTCCAATAGCCAGAATAAAAGGATATTTTTTCAGAACTTGCTTCTTGAACTTGTCTAATTTCTCCCGGGTTTTCTCCATTTCCTTCTTCATTTCTTCTGAAATTTCGTTTCCGAGAGGCTTTTGCCCAGGATGATAATCAATTTTCATATCCTTGACTTCATTCTGTAAATTTTCTTCTTTCTTTTCTTCCATAATAATTTGAGAAATTATCGCTATTTAAATCTAATGAAATTAGATTTACATCTGGAAACCTTTTCTAAAGGTTTAATTTAAAGCTTCCGAGATTTATTGAGGAAGCCTTACCTCTTCAAAATAATTATCTTGTTTTTGGTATTGCTTGATTTCTAGCAGAATAAGTAAAACTAACATACTCCCTTTCACTAAAAACCCTTCTTTTGGCTGAACATGGAGTTAACTCATAATTTTTGTTTCTAATTATTTCTTTTAATATTTTTTCCATAGTCCCATCATGAACCATTCTATCATGTGCCCTGCAAAATTCTGCATCTTTTTTATCTTCTCTTGAAGGTTTTAATCTTCTTGGAAATCCAATATGAAGAACATGAGGATTTCTAGTTACATCTAAATCTACATTTATTCTCCCGGTTAACATATTAGGAAGATGTAAATCATACTCTCCTAATGCCCCTTCCAATTCCTGACTAACATATTGTAAATAATCATATTTCTTCTCATCATGTTCTGCATCATCTTCTCTACTCATATCTTTAAGATAATTTTTTGTTTATTTAAAGATAATTATTATTCAAAATATATTTTATATAGAATGGACCCTAGCAGAATCGAACTGCTGATCTTCTCCGTGTAAGAGAGACGTCATAAACCACTAGACCAAGGGTCCTGGCTAATTTAAAGAGTTTTTGATATTAAAAATATTTCTATACAACTAATTACCCCTTTAGCATCAACTCAATTTTTCTTGGGTCTTTTTTAATGTCTTTTACAATAGAAGCAGGCCCTATAATAGTTAATGCGTCCCGGCTTCCAATCAAAGCCCGCGCAATTCCTGTTCTTATTTTGTCAAGAAAATCCTGGTTTTCAGGATTTATTACAGCCAGTTCAACTCCTTTAAATCCCTTAACTCTGCCCACAAGAGCCATTGTAGCCTGGATTAATCCTGTCTCTTCTGTAGCATCCAGTCTTCCTTGCAATATTACAATTCTCCCAGAAAGAATAGTGTCAAGAATTCTTTTTATCCTCTGCTCGCTTTTCATCCTCGCCAAATCAGCATACGGAATAAAACTTAATGTCAATTTTGCCATTTTTTATTTTTTTGATTTTGAAGATTTAATTTTTACATAAATTAATCCAATTAATGCTCCTATAACAAAATATGTTAAAACAGCAATTAATGAACCCCAAAAACTTAATCCAGCACAGGGTCCTCCCGGCATTAGAATAATAATAGAGCACAATCGTAGATGTAGATACCCAAAATTATTAGCTAACTCTAAAAAAGGCGAATTAATAGTATAAAGAAGATTTAATAAAAAATTATCATAACCAAAAAATATTTTTAATATAATTTGAACAATTAATTGAAATGTTCCTAAAATTATCCCTCCTTTAAGCCAATATGGTAATTTTTTCCAACCCATTTTTTAATTTATCCTCTTTTTATTATTCTCCTCTTATCTTTATTAATTTTCTATGTAGTTGCTTTAATTTTTATTTTTAGCATTTATTTTTTATATTTTTCCTGCAGTTTTATATTATTATTTCTTCATACTTTTTTAGCCAGTTTAAATAATGATTCATAAAATTCTTCCATATTTGTGCCGTATTTTGCAGATATTCCCACAACATCATATTCTGGAAATGCTGCCTCTAATCTTTTTATGTCTGCTTTTCTCAAATCAACTTTGTTTCCCACAACAAGCACTGGAATTTTTCTTGCAACCAGATTTCCAATTATAGTTATGTTTACCTGCGAGTAAGGATTTTGTGTCGCATCAACAACAACCACAACAGCATCAACATCATCAAGCCACTTAATTGCCTCAATAACTCCGTGAGTTGCCTCCTTTGCTCTGTTCTGCGCCTCCTTTTTCTTCATTCCAAATTTCAGAAAATCTTCATAATCTATTTTTGTAGCAATTCCGGGTG
>VGKQ01000040.1 GCA_016866995.1 Candidatus Pacearchaeota archaeon | reverse complement strand
CTCTATGTGGAATCGCCTCTGGGCAGTAATTTGTCTGTAATACTAATTTGTTTTCAAAAATATTGTTTGTTGAAAAAGAGTTGAATATATTATCTAGCTGCGCCATCTTTTTGCCCTTATTTTTTTTCTGTATTTATACAGATGTTTTCTGCTTCTCTTTTAAAGAGAAGGTATTTTTAAACTTTTATATTTTGCAGGATATATTTTTTTCTTAAAAAAACCCATACCATTATTTCAGGTGGAAAGAAGCAAAAATTATTTTTCATATATTCGGTAGTATTTATTATCCTAAAGAAGTGAAGAAAAAAATAAAAGAAAAAATCATTTTAATTTCTTATGGAAAATTTTCCATAAACATAGTTGTTTATTATATATTTTGTGATATATATAATATAATATGTATAATATATAATATAAATATTTATAAATAAAAAATAAAAGAAAAAAAATAAAAAATCTCTTTATAAATCTTTTTATTTTCTCCAGAAGCAATTATGGGGTGAGTATTATTTTTTTTATTATTTTAAAAATATTCTAAAAAATTCGTTTAATATTTTGTTTTTTAGTGTTAAAATATACTAATCAATTGTTTTTTTAATATTATCTTAAATATTATTTAAAGAAAAAACAAATTAGTGTAAAAAATTCATTATTTATGAATAATAAATTTATCTCCTCTTATTTTCTTAAATTATAGAAAGGTTTATAAATAAATTAGTTATGCTTTATTCATGGCACTTGATAAAAAACCATTTAACCAAATTATTGGGAAGCTTGTTGTTACAAAAGAAGGAAAAAGGATAGGGCTTGTTAAAGACATAACTTTTGAAACTAGAACAGGCGAGTTAATTCAGCTTGTTGTAAAAGACCCAACACCATATACAAAAAATCTAAATCTTGAGCATACTAAAGACAAGGAAGTTCTTGTTCCATATAATGCTATAATTGCAATAGGAGATTTTGTTGTCGTGGGTGAGGAAGATTTAGTTTAATTCTCTAATCTTTTAAATCATGCTTAAAATAAACATAATAATCTTTAAAAAGCCGGAATTTTTAAAACAATAGGAGAAAAAAATGCAGATTATAGGATTTAATTTTGAAAAAATTTCAGTGGAAAGAAAAAAACAAGTAGCTGGAAAAATAGAAATTAAACAGAACATTAATATAAAAGAAATTAATCAAGAAAAAATAGAATTATTCAAAGACAAAGAATCATTAAAATTCAGCTTTGAGTTTATAATCAATTATTCTCCAGAAATTGCAGAATTGAAGTTCACAGGCTTTGTTGTTTCTGCAGTTGAAAAAGAAAAGGCAAAAGAAATCCTTAAAAAATGGAAAAACAAGAAAATTTCAGATGATGTTCGCCTTCCTTTGTTTAATTTTATACTTGCGAAATGCAATGTCCGCGCTCTGCAGTTCGAGGAGGAATTTAATCTCCCAATGCATATACCAATGCCAAAGCTTTCGCCCCCCCAGAATTCAAGCTATGTCCAATAATTTTTAATAATATGCCTAGCATAATTTAACTATCCCTATATATAATTGATTCTAACCCCCCGCCTATAATTAAATGATTATATTTTATCTATAAATATTAACAACAGAAATATTATTAATAGGTTGAATATGCTCTTAGTAAATATATTTTTTTGAAAATTAATCAAGTGAATATATTTATATTCTTAAAAACCATCAGCTTTCAAGCCCATGTCGCATAATGGTAGTGCGCGAGTCTCGAATTAAGAACAGAAAACTCGTTTCCGAAAGGATATCCAGGTTCAATTCCTGGCATGGGCGTCGAGCCTTCTCGCGAGGAAGCAAATATATCTACAGAGCGAGAGGGCGAGATATATTTTAGAAATTAAAATTATATTAAACTAATTTTCCTTTTTTATCAACTACCTGAACACTCAAACCACCCTTAGCAGCTCTTTTTGCTGCCTCAGCAGCCGCAGCTGCCCTCCTTGCAGTTTCAACTTTTATTCCAATAGCAAAACTCAACCCGCTATAATCGCTCCTGTTTAGAGACGCAGCCCCCATTACTTGTTTCTTTACTCCTGCAACAACCCCACTATCACTGCTTCCCCTAGCCAAATAATCTTCTAACTTTTTCTTAAAGTTAGAAGGCATTTCATTATATCCTACATTTCTCACAACCGGCGCAGCACTAAAATTTACTCCTGCAACCAACTCTCCAGCCCTCCCTGTTTTCTCAATAAGAGTGTCATCAGAAGGATTATATAAAAAATAAATAGCAATCTCTTCAATAACAATTTTTGTAACATAAATCCCCCTCATAGTTTCAGAGCCCTTTTTTTCTCCACCAAGCAGCCCCCATAAGTTGCGAAATCCCATCAATATTCTATATATTATCCCTTTTTATATATTATTTTAGTGTAGTATACTATTCCAATCTTCCAATGCTTTTCAGCTTTCCAAAATCCAGAACTTCAGAATCAGAAACAGCATGAACTTCAAAATTTCTCAGCTCTTTTTCTTTAATAAATAATAAATTATTTCCTTCTTCAAGCAAATCACTTCCTTCTATCAATGGAAAAAATGACGGCAGAATTATAACTTCTTTTTTCTTCCATTTTCCAGTAAGAAAGCACTTATACTTCTCTTTCTTATACTTATCAGAAAGAACAACAGCAGGATGCCTGTGCCCCATAACAATTAATTTAATCTTATTATCAAGAATTTCAGGAATTAACAGATTTCCATGTATAAATACAACATTCTCCTTAATATAATAATCTTTAATTTCAATTTTTTCTCCAAGCTTCCCCAGGATTTTGTCATGATTTCCTTTTACAAGTATAATTTTCTTGCAATTTTCTTGGAGAAAATCAATTAATTTATATGTCTCTCTCCACTCTTGCTCAGATATGCTTGAAAATTCATGCTTTAAATCCCCGCAAATCACAATTTCATTAATTTTTCCAGTTGCAGAAAAAATCCTCTTCAAATCCAAGATAATTTCAGAAAAACTTATTCTTGGAATATAAATTCCTGCTTTATTCATAGCCTCTTCATGTCCCAGATGCAAATCAGCTATAATAAGTATTTTTTTCAAAGGAAAAAACAAACTTTTCAAAATAAATTTATAATTTTTCATACTACTAAAAGCAAAGAAGCATATTAAAACTTAGTTATATTGATAAATTCCTTTTCTCCTAGCCAGTGCAGCTTCAGCCATCTCCTTAATAACTTCTGCCCTTCTTTCAGGACTCTCAATTCCCTCACCCATTCTTCTTATCTCATATCCAAAATTTTTTAATCTTCTCTCTAATCTCTCCAAATCCCCCTCTCTCACTCCGCTTCCAAAAAGCCCCTCCATTATTAATCTGCTATTATACCCTCTCTCACTCAGCATCCTCCTCAAGGTTTTCTTAAACGGACGCACCATAATCCTTGGATCCTGTATAGTTAGATACATTAATGGCATACTATATACTTTTATCATCGCACCAATATCATCTGGAAAAAGTTTAATTCTCCCCCTGTCTGAGTCATCATTTCTTCAATTTCTTTATAAACTTTTTCTGCCTTTCTTTCTGCTGCTCCATAAAATTCAACAGGAATCTTTTCATGAACTACAACCATTTTCTCTCCAAACCCCAAATACTCTCTTGCATACTGTTCAGCCAATCTAAGTTGGCTCTCATAATCTTTATTTCTCTCTCTTTCAACATGCTGCTTAAACCCCTCTTCTTCAGGGTCTCTTCCTCTATATTTTTCATCCCCAAATACCGGAGACTCTTGCCCCCAGAATTCTCTCCTGCCACTCAAAAATCCTCTAACTCCAGTAATATGCTTGACTGTTTCTCCGTCTTTTTCTTCAATCCACCCAATAGGAAAACTACCCTTCCAATAAAGAATCCTCCTGCCTTTTTCATCAACATGGGTTTCTCTAGCCCTCTCTTCAAACACTGTTCCTGGCATAAAGACACAGCAATTTATGGTTTAAAAATAAAACTATACTGCAAAATATTGTTTTTAATATCAATATTAATAAATTATTTATGTTTTATTTGTTTTATTGTATTTTCTTTGCCATATTTTATCTTGCTTTTATGTGAGATATATTATAATCATAAATTGATTATCCCTGTATTTTAATTAGCTTAATTTATTCTTCAATTAAATATCATACTCTTTTAATTTTTCCTGCCCGTTCTTCATCTCATCAAACAAAACACTTAAACTCTCTCCAAGCACAGTCCTGTAAATTGCCTCTCCAAATAAATTTACAAGCGAGATAATTTCCAAATTACCCGCAGAATTACAGCATAATGTATCTGAAACAAATATCCTGTCAAAATCCCTTAATTTTTCCACACCCCCGCTAAACAGCCCATGAGTAGCATATGCATAAACTTTTCTTGCCCCTTTCTCCCTTAGCACTTCACAGGTTTTAATCAGGGTTCCCCCAGTGTCAATAATATCATCAACAACCAAACAATTTTTTCCTTCTACATTTCCAATTATTATAATGCTCGCAACTTCATTATCCTTCTCTCTTGTCTTATGCCCCAGAGCAATTTCAGCTTTAATTCCCCTTGAAGCCAGCCTTTTGGATAAGGCTTCGGCCCTTTTCGCGCCAGCAAGATCAGGGCTTACTATAACTAAGTCATTTAAAAAATCTGCGTGTTTTGTTTTCAAATAATTTATTAGGCTTGGAAAACTATAGAGATTGTCAAACGGAATGGAAAAATACTCCTGAATTCCGGCGGCATGCAAATCGACAGTCATGCCCCTTGTTGCATACAAAGAAATAACATCTGCAACAGCTTTTACATTCACACTCACTCTGCTCGATTCTTTTCTGTCCTGCCTCGCAAATCTTGTATACGGCAAAACAACATTTATTTCCTCTGGCGAAGAAAATCTTATAGCCTCCAGCAAAAAAACAAGCTCAGTAAACCAATCGCACGGCTCTTTATTTGAGTCATGAATAATAAAACACTTTTTCCTTCTCACATTCTCAGCAATCCTTACCTTAAATTCCTTGTCTCTAAAAATGTTTTTTTCAATATCAACCAGTTTCACAGAAATCCCCTCCTTCTTTTTTAAGTATTCATAAATTCCCTTTGCAAAATCAATTCCTTTTCCTTTAGAATCAGCAATCAGGATGATTTCTTCCATGCAAATTTAAAATTTTCAAGCTATTTAAATTAAATTGTTCTCAAGAATAAGATATATCCTCATTATTCTTGTATATTTTTTATAAAACTAACACAGAAACATTTATAAATATGTAAGTACGTGTTCTTACATGAGCGATAGAAAGAGAATGAAGAAGCTTAGAAAGAAAAGAATTAAGTCAACAGGGAAGCAGATAGAGAAGCACGATGATAAAATCGAGCATGAGAAAGGCAGAAAAGACACAACAAGAGCTTACTGGCAGAAGGAAATCGATGGAAAATTTTCAGAGCAGATTGAGGAAGATGAAGATTACCTAAAAGAAAATTAAAATAAAAATGGAAATTCAGATAAAAAAAGCAGTAAAAGCAGGAAATTCTTCAGCAGTCATACTTCCAAGAGCATGGTTAAATCAGGAAGTTAGAATAGAATTAATTAAAAAAACTCCTGAAATAATCCTTCATGATGTTCTTAATATCACAAAGAAATACATTCCGCCTGAAGAGATAATTGGAATTTACCTTGCAGGAAGCTATGCAAGAAATGAAGAAACAGAAGAAAGCGATATAGATATTTTGATTATCACAAAGGATACAGATAAAGAAATGATAAAAGAAGGAATTTACAGCATTTTGATAGTTTCAGAAGCATTATTAATGCAAAAACTTAAAAATAATCTCTTTCCAATAGGGCAAATGATAAAGGAAGCCATTCCCTTGCTGAATTCTGCTTATTTAAAATTTATAAACATAAAAATAACAAAGAAAAATGTAAAATGGTACATAGACACAACACAGGAAAAAATAGATTTAGTTGAAGAATTCATAAAAAAAGCTGAAAAGAAAAATAAAAAATATCTGGAAGACAGAATTGCCTATACTCTTATTTTGAGAATTAGAACTTTGTATATAATTGAAAAATTAGCGAAAAACAAAGATTATTCCAGCAAAGAGTTTACAAAATTAATAAAAAACAAGAGCAAAAACGCTTATTCAAGTTATCTTGCAATAAAAAACAACTCAAAAAAAACAAAAGGAATAATTTTGAAAGATGCAGAAATTCTCAATATCTATCTGAAAAATCAGCTCAATAATGTTAAAAAGATGCTTAAATGATTTTCTTTTATTTTTTCTCTTATTAACTTCAATCACAAGAATAAAATTAAGTTATCAATTAATTAAAGAGTTAAATTATCTTTTATTTCTGTTCTTTATAGCTTGATAAATCATCAGAGCAGGTCTTTTTAATAAACCATATCCTACCCCCATACATGTTGATGTAATCATAATTTTTCCAGATATTTCATTAGGAGGGACAGGATTTGCAAAGGGCATGCCTATAAAACACCCAAGTATAAATCCTTCTAAACCATTAACTAACATAGAACAAAAAGAACGTGCAACAAATCTGAAAATACCTTCTCCCCTTTCTCCTTTTTCCCAATAACATACGCGGAAATCTTCATACCACCAAGGAGGGTCAGAAGCACCATATCTTGCCATTTCTTCTTCACTTAAATTATATTCTCCCATCTTATAAAAACTATTTTAAAGTATTTAAATTATATTGCTCTCAAAAATATAAATTAATCTTCTTTAACTTCTCCAATCTCCTTCAGATGCTCTTGATGCATTCTTTTTAAGAATGCTATTTTATCTTCAATCTTCAACAAGTCTGCATAACCTTGCAAAATTAAATTTAATGCAAATGGTGATGGCAATCTTGTGTTTATTGTTTCAATTTTTATCTTTCTTCTCCAACTTTTCCAGCATTTCTTTTCTTTCTTTAGCTCGTTTTCTAAACCTCTCTGCTTCCCCCAGCCAATAATCTGGAGTTGTGTCTTTTTTTCCTTCTTCTGTTTCTGCCTTTGCCTCGTGTTTTTCTGCCTGCCTTATCAATCCTTCAATTTGTTTCTTTAATCTTTTTTTTCTCGAAGCCATTTTTCCGTCTCTTTATTCTTTTTTTTAATATAATTCATAAGCTTAATTGCTTCTTCAATACCCAGCTCACTCATTTCTTTTTTATTATTTTTTTATCTCAAATATCCCTCAT
>VGKQ01000039.1 GCA_016866995.1 Candidatus Pacearchaeota archaeon | reverse complement strand
TCAAACAAATCGCTTGCATTTCCAGTGAATTCTCCGCTGTCAACAGCCTGGCTGTAGCCAAGATTTTCATCTATTCCAAAATCTTTTCCCTCAAAAATTGGGGCATGTCCTACAAGTTCTTCAAGCGGACTTTCTGCAACAGCTTGTGTCATTTTCCTTTTCCTCTTGTTTTATCTATGTTTTTATACTTTATAAACCTTTTGTTTTTGTTACTTCTAATTAGTTACAACAAAACAGGAAGATTTAAAAATCTAAAATTACTTAGATAAAAATGAGCAAAAAATCAAGAGAGTATGTATTAAAAAGACTAGATGAATGGTATTATACAAGATATAAAAGAGCATTTAGAAAGGCAGATGCAAAAAACCTTGAAGGAATAGCAATGCAGGCTTTGGACTCAATTAAAACTACTGACTTAGATTTTGTAGAAGAATTAAGAAGGCAAATTCCTCAAATGTATTCAAGAAATACTTTACTTAAGAAGTCAAAAATATTTTTCTCAGGATTTTATTATCAGCTTGAAACTTCAATGGAAGCAGATTTATCAATAATTCCAGAAGGTATAAGAAATGAGTATTTTCAGGGGGTATTAGATGTTAAAAGAAAACTTGATGATTTTGTAAACTGTACAAGACAAAAAGCAGAAGAAGTATTTCCTAACGAGCTGTCAGATGAGCATATAAATGAAGCTTTTTTACAAGTTTTTGGAGGATTGGAAGGTTATATAACTTCAGGTAGGGATGCATATAAAGCAGTGCTTTTAATGATTAATTATCTTGTTGCTTCTAGAAAAGTTCCTCAAGCTTTATTTGATTTTCACAAAGAATTATTTGCTCTGTCAGGCGATTTTCTAAGGAATCTAAGCAGAAGAATGTTCAGCCAGATAAAATAATAAAATAAAAAATCAATATGACAATTCCAACAACAAGAGAAGTTAACAAGCCAATTAAAGAAATAGTAAGAACACTTTTGGATTTTCCATGTACTTACAGGTTGACTTCAAACATTGCTTCTGGATTAGGAGATGCAGTAACAGTTTCAGCAGATAATCCACAAAGCTTAGAGCTTAATCAGTATAGGGTTTGGTATATCTTAGACAGAAAAAGAGACTCTACTAATACTAAAAGCATTGCAAGGCTGATGAAAATGCCAGAAATTCCAGATACAACTTTTATTACTTGGGATGATAATACTTGGAATCTGTCGCCTAATTGTAGGGAAGTATTTCATCAATTGGAAAAATTATTAAAAAATTAACTAACTAGAAAATATCAAGCAGAACATCACTTTCTTTCTTGCTTTTTTTCTCAATTTCAACTTCTGTCTTGCTTTCTTCAGCCCTCTTTTTCTTTTTTTCCTCTACTTTTTCTGCAATCTTTTCAGCCTCTTCTTCAATATGTCCTGTATCATCTATCTCTTCAATTTTCTCAGATATTTCAGAAGGCGAAAACAAGTCAAACCCAAGCTCTATGTTAGGAAATTCTTCTTTCTTCTCTTCTATTTTCTCATCTTTTTCTTGTTTTTCTTCTTTCTTCTCTTCAATTTTTTCTTCTTTCTTCTTTGCCATATCTTCTTCATCTTGCGAGTAATTATTTAAATCTTTCTCCAGCCCAGACACAAGTTCAGAAATCTCATAAGCCATGTCAGCATTTACTGAGATAGAATCAATTCCTTGAGAAACAAGAAATTTCACCATTTCCTTGTCTGAGCCAGCCTGCCCGCAAATGCTTGTCTCAACATCATATTTTTTGCACACAGATATAACTTGCGAGATTTGCTTTTTCATTGCAGGATGAAGCTCATTATACAAATCCTGCAATTCTTCATTTCCTCTGTCAATAGCAAGAGTATATTGTGTCAAGTCATTTGTGCCAAATGAGATAAAATCAATTCCCTCCTCGCATAACTCATCAATAATCTGGACAGCAGCAGGAGTTTCAACCATAACGCCAATCTTGCATAAAAAATCAATCTCTTTCAGCATCTCCTTTGTTTTTTTCACTTCCTCTACATTTATTACCTGAGGCAGAATAATCCCAATTTTTTTCCCCTCATTTGATACTTTTTTCAAAGCCATAAGCTCGGCTTTCATAATTTCAGGATATTTTAGCGAGAAACGTATGCCGTGCATTCCAAGCATTGGATTTAATTCAGAATGCTTTGGAGCTCCTTCCAAATTTTTATATTCATCGCTTCTTATGTCAGAAGTTCTCACCCAAATTTCATCAAAATACTCTGCTATTTTGCTTATTCCAGAAAAAATAATTTTCTCATAATCCCCTATATTCTTGTTCAAAAAATAAAACGGATGCTTTCCAGACTCAGCAATTATTCCCTCTATTCTTGTCAATCCAACCTGACTAATTCCTGTTTCAGCTGCTCTCGAGGCAAAATCAGGCAAATCTACTATCACCTTGATTTTAGTTTTAGTTTTATGAATTTTTCTAATTTCAGCTTTTTCTCCTTCAGAAATTCCTGAATATATCTTTCCAGTATATCCATCCACTGTCACTTCCTGATTTTCTTTTAAAATTTTTGTGGCTTTGTCAGTGCCGACAACAGCAGGAATTCCCATCTCTCTTGAAACAATAGCAGCATGGCTTGTCATGCCTCCTTCATCTGTGACAATAGCACAGCATTTTTGCATTGAAACAACCATATCAGGATTAGTCATCTCAGTTACAAGAACATCTCCCTTTTTCACTTTTTCAAGCTCTTTAAGATTATGAACAATTTTAACTTTCCCAGAGCCAATTCCAGGAGAAGCAGGAATTCCTGCAAACAACTCGCGTCCAAAATCTCTTTTATCTTTCTTCTCAATCTTCTCAAGTGTTGTAATTGGCCTGGTTTGTACAATAAAAAGCTTTCCAGACTCAACAGCAAACTCACTATCCTGCGGCTTTTTATAATGCTTCTCAAGTTTTATTGAATAATCTGCAAGTTTCTTTATTTCATAATCAGACAAAACTCTTGTTTTTGATTTTTCTGCTGTTAATTTTATTGTCTCTGTTGTTCCCTGCGAGTTTCTTGTAATTGCAATTTTCTTGTCTGCAATTCCCTTTTTTAAAATTTCAAGCTTGCGGGAAACTTCATAATGGTCTGGCTGTATTCTTCCAGATACTATACCTTCTCCTAATCCATAAACAGCCTCGACAATAACATTTTCATCCTGGCTGATGGGATTTTTTGAAAAAATAACTCCTGACTTGTCAGAATCAATCATCTGCTGGATTACAACTGCAATCAAAACTTGCTCATGCTTAAATCCTTTTTTTATTCGATAATAAATCGAACGAGCAGTAAACAAGGAAGCCCAGCATCTTTTTACAGCTTCTATAACTTGAGATTTTCCTTTAATATTAAGAAATGTCTCATTCTGCCCTGCAAATGAAGCAGCAGAAGTGTCTTCTGCAGTCGCACTCGAGCGGACAGCAACAAATGCAAGTTCCTGTGCTTTCTTTAAAATTGTCAGGGCGTCATAGGTTGCTTTTTCCATAACTTCCTTGTCAATGTTCAAAGATTCATAATTCTCAGTAATCTCTTCTTCAATTTCATCTGGCATCTTTGCATTAATTATGAGTTCATGGATTTTTTCTGCAGCTTCTTCAAGTTCCGAAGTATTATCAACATCCAATTTGCTTAAAATTTCATAAATTTTCTTTTCAAGCTGTGTTTCCTGCAGAAAATAAGAATAGGCAGACGCAAGAACAACAAATCCCGGCGGGACAGGCATTCCAATTTTAGTCATCTCCCCTAAATTTGCTCCCTTTCCTCCTGCAATTCCAGTATCTTCCTTTCCAAGCTCAGAAAACCACCTAACATAGCTCTCTTTTCCAATTTCCTTAAGTAGTTTGCTCGCCCCCTTTGTCATGTCAAGATTAAAGAAAGATAATTAATAAACCTTATTACTTCTCTCTTATGAGCAAGTAAGCAATAATGGTTGGGATTCCAAGCAATGCAGCTATAACAAGAACATATCTAACTCCAATTAAGTCAATTAAATATCCTCCTAAAGGAAGAGCTATAATTGCTGCAAAAGCAGAAATCATGCCGTCCATGCTTCCTATTGTGGCTCTCAGCTTACTCGGAATAAATTTATGAAAATAAGTTTTATATACAGGAAATTTCAAGCCAACAAAAAAATAAAATAATAAAATTATAATTATAGCAAGAATATAATTTGAAGCAAAAAATATCATTGCAAGTACTAAAGAGTTAATTAATGTAAATGCTATCAAAAGATTTCTCTCTCTGCCCAGTTTAAGAATAAATTTAGAGAAAAATGGAGAAATCATGGTAACTGCCCATATTCCGCTCCAGAAATAACCAAAAGCATAATCCGGAAAGTTCAATGATTTGAGAAAAGGAATAAAACCAAGTATTTCTGCAAAAGCAACTGCAAACGTGATAATAAAACCAGAAATAAGAAGATAGAATATGACATGATGTTTCAATCCATATTTTACAGATGTTTTTGCTTGCTTTCTCAAATTTTTATAAGATTCTGAAATTTTAACTGATTTTTTCTTGTAGTTTTCTTTTGAAAACAAAAGAATTAAGATTGAAACAGAAAAAGAAAAAAAGGCAAAAATCCATATTATGCTTATCCCAAAATTTTTCACAATAAAAGCTCCAAGTATTCCAGAAACAATCAAGCCAAATGCATCAAGGCTCCTGCTTTTCATGAAAAAATTGTGAACAGTGCTTTTATGATTCTTGACTAAATCAACTATCCATGCTTCCTTTGCCCCTGAAGAAAATGTTGCTGCAAATCCCATCAAACCAAATAATAAAAATATCCCATAATAGCTCTTAATAAAAAATAATAAGAGAACTATAATCGCTTCAAGAAAATATCCTAATAAAACAGAAAATTTTCTTCCATATAAATCAGCAACTGCTCCTGTTGGAATTTCAAATATTACTGCAGCAAGAGGAACAATAGCCATAACAATTCCAATCTGAAACAAATTCAAGTTAAGCCCAAGAAGATAAACTATCATAAATGCAGGAGCAAAAAACAGCATCGGAGATAAAAGAGAATCTAAATAAAACGGCCATAACAGCTTTAATTCTTGTTTTTCAAAGAGTTTCATCTTACTTAATATATCCCCCCTTCTGCAAATTCCATAATTTCTTGTATTCTCCTGGCTGTGAAATAAGCTTGTTGTGATTCCCAACTTGTACAATCTCGCCTTTTTTTAATACAACAATAACATCAGCTTTCATTATCGTGGAAAGTCTATGGGCAATAATAACATTTGTTCTTCCCTGCATTAATTTTTCCAAGTCTCTCTTAATCTCAAATTCAGTTTCAGAGTCAAGAGAACTTGTAGCTTCATCCAATACAAGAATTTTCTTGTTTGCAAGTATAGCCCGAGCTATAGAAACTCTTTGTTTTTCTCCTCCTGATAACTTGACTCCTCTTTCTCCTACAATTGTATTCTCTTTATTTGGAAATAGATTTATGATTTTATCAAGTTGGGCAAACTTTATTGCTTTCATAACTTCTTTTCTTGTTGCTCCTGGCTTAGAAAATGCAACATTATTGTAAATTGTGTCATCAAATAAGACGCATTCCTGAGGAACAATTGCCATTTCTTCTCTTAAGCTTTCCTGCTTGAAATCGCGGATATCTTTTCCATCAATTAAAATTCTTCCGGAATTTACATTATACAGTCTGTAAAGTAGCTTTACAAGAGTTGTCTTCCCGCTTCCTGAATGTCCTACTAATGCAACCTTCTTATTTGCAGGAATTTTCAAGCTGAAATTATGAAATATTTTTCTTGAGTCATATGAGAAAGTTATATTCTCAATATCAATTTCTCCTTTCTCAACTTTCAAATCTCTGGCTCCTTCTTTATCCTTAATCTTGCTCTCAATCTTGCCATATTCAAACAAATCCTGGAAATCAGCCATTGCCCTGTAAAATTCCCTCAACCCATGCACAAAGCCGAATAATGGGCCCTGGAGAGTTATATAAGCTGTATAAATGAAAACAATTGTTCCTAGGCTGAGCTGCCCGTGAAGGAACTGCATCAATGGGAAATAAATCACAAGGAATGTTCCAGTTCCAAGTATCAGGCTCTGGACAGAATCAAGCCATCTGAAATAATTCCAGTGCCTTAATATGGATGAGACAGTATACTTGTTCAGCTTTTCAAATTTTTTCTTAACACTTTCTTCTTTTCCAAAATACTTTATTGCATCAACATTTGTGAAAATATCAGCTATGTTTGCTTTTTCCCAGTCTTCTGCTTCATTTGCCAGTAAGTTAGCTTCTGATGAGATTCTTTGTATGAATAAGCTGTATCCTACAAATGCAATTATAGTTACAAACACAACTAATGCTGAAATCCAGTCAAAATACAGAAGCGAGCCAACTACAACTGCCAAATTGAAAAACATTGGAGCAACATTAAATGTGATTACATCTGTTAATCTTTCAGTTGCTCCTCTCCCCCTAGTTAATCTTGAAATCAAGCTTCCTGTCTTGTGAGTTACATGAAAGCCGTGGTCTAACTCAATTAAATGATTAAAAAATTTTCTTTTTATGTCAAGTATGAGCTTTGATTCAAGCATGTTAATAAAATGAAGATAAAGCCACCTGAAGATAAATCCTACAAGTATAATAATCGCAAAAACAATTATTACAATCATTAGCATTTTTGTAAATTGTGCAATAGCCAAAGAGCCCGCTGAGAACAAAGTTCCATTATCAATTACAACTTTAAGAAGATAACTTTGTATAACATGCCTGCTTTCAATCACGAGAGAAACAAACATGATAAATATGACTATCCAAATATATTTCCTTAAAAAACTCCAGTAAACACTAAGATTGTACTTGAATTCTATTTTCTTTTCTCTTTTCTTATTTTTCATATTTTCATTTGACATTTTAATTTTTGAGATATAGCTTTCCCCTTTTCAATAAACAGCAAAATTAATATTATAAATCTAACTAAGAAGAAAACTGCATCTAAGCATTAAGCAAGAGACCCAGCGGGAGATATACTTCCTGCTTAACAGCTTCTAGGTGTAAAAGATGAGGGAAGTTTATAAATTTTTCCTTATTTTTTATATACTGTGTTATCCAGAAATAATGTTACCTCGATAACACACATAAGCTCTAATAAACAAGAAGAGCTTATGAAAAAGCTAAATACCAAAAAGATAAAATGGATCGTAAAGGAGGGCGATAA
>VGKQ01000038.1 GCA_016866995.1 Candidatus Pacearchaeota archaeon | reverse complement strand
GAATGCTCTCCTTTCTCAGCAAGTTCATATAACTCAAGCGGATATTTTTCAAGCTCAAAATCAAGAATCTGGTCGTCAACTTCTCCTGCATTTATTCTCGAATTAAGAACAAGAGGAGCATCCTGGTTTCCTCCTCTGTGCGCAGGAAGAAATTTTCTTGAGAAATTCAATAAAACATCAAGCAAAAGCATTGCTGCCACCTCATCCCCGTCGCAATCTCTTCTGACAGCAGCATGAAGATATGGGGTTGCAAGTATGCCCTGAACCTTTGAAAATCCTATAATCCTTGTCACAACTCCCGCGCAATTATGCGGAGCCATGCAAACTGTTAATTGTCCTATCAAATCTTCTTTGCTTCTCAAATTATAAAACGGCTTTAATCCATAAAATCTTAATAATAAAGAGTCAATAAATTTTGCAATATTCAGAAAAACATCGTCTGCTCTCTCGTCCTTGCTGTCAGGGCACGAGGGGAGAATAATATCATGCGGCTTTAATTCAAGAATTTGATTTTCATTTTCAAGCTCTCTGCCCGAAATATCTTTTTTGTATCCAAGCTCTTTTAATTTCATAATGCTTGTGCCAATCTCGCACGGCTTGAAATGAGTTATCGGCAGTTCAGTGGCATCATATCTTATTGTCCCGTCCTTATTCACAGTTATCTTAAAAAATGCCCTTAATAATCCTTTTGCAAGATTTTCTGGAACATGTTCAGAGCTTGATGTTCCTCTCACTCCTTTGACTAAAACCGGAATTTCTTCTGGCATTAATCCAAGTTTCTCAACAGCTTTCTTGAAATAATGCTTGCTGTCAATTCTCTTGCTCATAAAATTCTGCCCCTTCAGATGCTCCGGGCATTTTTCCATTGTAAACTTCTGCTGGCATTCAGGACAGTATCTTAACTCTTTGCACTCTGAGCCGCAATCTTCGCAGATAAAATAAATTGTCTCCTTATTGCACTTTTCACAATAATAAACTGGAAAATCTGCCTTGATAGTCCCGCATTCAACAGATTCGTTAACGCTTCTCAATCTTCCTCCTTCTTCTCCGACAGGAAAAATAACATTCGGGCTTCCTACAAGTTTTCTTAATTTTGCTTTTTCAGGCCTTCCCATTCTTGCCCCTATAAAACTCCCTGCCTTGTCCTTGATTTTATATTTTGAAATCAAGTTTATAGCTTCAAGAACCCGGAGATTTTTTATTTTCCCAGAAATCTTCTCAATTTCTCCATTTAACTCTGTTTTCTGCAATATATTCAAGTCAATTCCAAGATTTGCAAGCAGCGCCTTGCTTATTTCCTCAGATAAAATAACATTTTCTATTGTTACATCATGCTCAATTCCTCCAATTTCCAGGGCTCTTTTTCCTTTCTGAAATCTTTCTCTTTCTGTCTTATTATAAGGGAGAATTATCTTGCCGGCAAGCTTCGAATGCCCCAGCCAGTCAATAAGTGAAATAAATTCCTTATCACTCATCTGGCTCCAGAAAAAAATATATTTTGGATGAAGAGGGATATTGTATTTTTCAGAAATGCTTATTGCCTCATCAATGCTTATATTTTTCTTTGCTTTTCCTCCTGCCCTCCCAAGTTCAAGCTCCCACCATTCTTCAACATATCCTGGCTTTAATAATTCATAATTTCTGTTTATCACATCTCCAAGCGAAAAAAGAATATCTCCAAGGTAAATTATTTCCTCAACATCTTTGTAGATTTTTTTTGCTTCTTCAAAATCCCAAAGTTTTTTGACGCTTCCATTTTTTAATCTTACAATTGGCCCATCAATGCTGTCACAGCACGTAATAGCGCATCCTTTTGTTGGCTTTTCAACTTTTAGCTGAGTTCCTGTTGATAAGAAACAGCTTGAAATAGCCATTGTCGCTGGATGTATTGAGGTTGCTGAAAACCCATTTGTTCTGCTTCTTCCATATCTGAATCTAAACCCTCCGCTTCTCGATGGATGCGAAAAAACAGGCCTTCCAGCCACAATATCTTTTATATAAGTTGGAGTTGTGTCAGAAGTTCCAGAAGCTCTTTTCTTGTGCAATTTGACATAATCATCAAGAAAATCCCAGCCAGAAAGCTTAAATCCTTTTTCCTTTAATCCATTATACAATCTCAGCCCTTTCTGCGCTTTCTGCGCCAATCCTTCTGAAAAAGTAAGGCACATTCCGCCCCTTATGCAGTTTGTCTCAACTCTCTCAAGATTTTTATAATTGCTCACTTCTTTCTCCTCGCTCGGCTCTCCTGAAATCTGAATTGGAATATTTCTTGCAAGAAACCCAATCTCCTCTTCTGTCGGAAGATACTGCAAATTTGTTACTCGTTCATGAAAATCATAATTTTCTGTAATATATCTTTTTATTTCTCTTTCATCAGGGTCAAATCTCGCAAACCCAAATGTTTCTCTCAAATAATCAATTAAAATCAGGCACATGCACGCGGCAGTTGTCCCAGCGCTTCTTATCGGTCCGGAAAAATATGCCACAAAATACTCTTCGTTCTTCCTTGTCTTTCCTATTTTCAGTTCAGTAAACCCCTCAATCGGAGAAGAAACAACCCCCAAAGTAATATATGCAAACCCCACCCGAATTCCTGCATCTATTGCCTCGTGCAAAGAGGAAAATTTGCAGAATTTTTCTCTTGCAATTTCCTCTGCAATTTTGAATGCAACAGCCATATCCAAAGAGCCGTATTGTTTTTCAAGCTCGATAATTCTTGCTGATATTTTCTTGTCATTTAATTGAGGATAAATCGTTGATATTAGTCCAAGAGATTTTTCAGCGAGATTTAATGCAAGTGGAATTTCAACTTTTGAAATTGGATCAAGTCCTTTTTTTCTTGCTTCCTCTGCAACCGCATACTCAATCTTCACTTTATCATTCAGCTGCGAAAAATATTCTTGTATGTTCATACTAACTCCTTTAATTCATATTTTTTGTTTCCCATACCAAGATTTTGTGCATAGTCAAACTGATTTTGTATATCTAATAAACATAATTTATTAAGGGCTTTTTTTACAAAATCAAAACTTGCCTGTTCAATAGCAACAACATCTTCTGAAAATAAATATCCAATATCTTCCATTTCTTTCTTTTGTTCTTTATCAAGGCAGTCACAGTCTTTAGTTATATTTTTTAAGACATTAATATAAATCATTTTCCTGAATTTTATTAATCCATATGAATAATCAACAATTCTTTCTCCCAATTCTCTTCCATTTACAGAATTCCAAGGAATTTTTATTGCTTTAGAAGGGCATATAGCAATACAGTGCGCGCACCCAATGCATTTGCTTCCTATTTCTGCTTTGTTATTCCTATCAAAAAAAATTGCACCAGCAGGACACTCGCTTATACACTTTCCGCACGACTCGCATTTTTTAGTGTTTATTTTTGGAGATATTCTTGAATGCATATCTAATTTTCCTTTTCTGCTCGCCAGCCCCATTGCAACATTCTTTAAAGCCCCGCCATATCCAGCCATAATATGTCCTTTAACATGAGATATAATAATAAAAAAATCATAGTTCTCGGTGTTTTTTCCTATTTTTAGTTTTTTAAAATTTTTGTTGCCATCAATCTCATAGTCTCCGTCAGAATCAAGAATATCAATTGGTGCAAAATCAAACCCATGTTCTTTAGCAGTCTTTAAATGTTCTTCTGTATTTGTTCTCGCCCCCCTATATAATGAATTTGTCTCAACCAAGTTGACTTTTGTATTATTGTTGGCTTTTTTTACAGCACAATATATTTTTTTCACATCATCAGGAGAAATAAAAGTAACACATCCTTTTTCGCCAAAATGAACTTTTATCCCGATTTGCCTGGCTTTTTTTATTAGCTTGTTGCTCTCAATTAATTCAGCAATTTCTTCAATTTCTTTTGAAAAATATATAACACTCATTCAAGCAACAGCATTGCTGCCTCATATTTAGGTTTGATTATTTTTTTTGCTTCTTCAGACAATTTATTGTAACAATTCTCAAGTTTCTTTCTTGTTTCATGTTTTGCTTCAATCTGCCCGAGATTTTCATAGACAAATGCTGCCTTAAATATTCCAGAAACATTCTCAAAATTACTCATAGAATCAGCATCTGCAATTATCTGCTCTTCCTTGCTTTCTCTCTTGTTATTCACACTTCCTCTATGATTAAGTATGCACTTCTTAACTATTTTAATTTTTTCTTCAGGATATCCTAATTCTCTTAATTTTTTTTCAGCAATCTCCGCGCTTGTAATATGGTGATTTTCCCTTCCATAAACAATGCTTCCAATATCATGAAGCCATGCGACTATCTCAACAATCTCCTCGTCTGCCCCAAATTTTTTAGCAAGTATTTTTGAGTAACTTGCAACAGGCAGAAAATGGCACAAATATGGCTCATTTCCATACTTGCTTTCTGGTTTCTTGCATTCATTTTCCACAAATTTTCTTACTTCTTCTGTAATGTTCATTTTACCTTGCATATAATTGTATTATCTTTTTCCTCGCATGTTTTGTCTTGCGGAGAATCAGAAAAATCCAAAATTTTTATTGCTCTTGTCTTCAGGTTTAATATTGGCACCTTGCATGGATCAGGATGATTGCCGACTTTCTCCTCAAAAGGCGTGATAGATTGCCAGCATGAAGAGCAGATGATAAGCACATTGTTATAAATGTCAACATCTGGCTTGTGCAAATCAGCAGTTGTTATAATGTCTGGAATTTCCTTGATAGCAAGCTCGTCTGTATTCTCATTTGGAATATAAGTCACAGCCGAATGTATCGGCCCAAGATGCCTGAACTTAAGCATGTATCTTACAACCTTGCTTGGAGTGTCATGCGCTTTTATAATTCTCAATGATTCAATCTCACTTATTAAAGAATTCATGCTGGCTCCATGATACATCAAAATTTTAATTCCTCTTTTCCCATTATTTGTAATTTCAATCATAGAAGGATTGCTCACAAGAATTAAATTTTCAATTTCATGCAAACTAGATGCATATTCTTTATCAATAGCCGGCTGCGGCTCGGCTACTCTTACAGCATCATGCTGCCCGGGGCATAAAATAATTGTTATGTCTTTTCTGATTTTATTCAGGTAAAAAGCAAGCCTTGTATACTGCTCTTTAATATCCTTTATATCCAGCAGCTTCTCCTGCCCTGGGTAAACTCCAATCCCATCTATAGTATCTCCTGTAATAAAAACATATTTTATCTTTCTGGCTTCATCTCTCTGCTTCTCATCTCCCAATTCTCCATTAATCCAGTCAATAAACTTGAGAAAATTTTTCTCAAGAAACATCTTGCTTCCGACATGAATGTCAGAAATAAAGGCGGCACTTTCATCTCTTTCTAGATTTATTTTCTCCCTGATTAAAACATCTGGAAAAATAATTTCATTCGCAAACACAAGCTCTCTGTTTCCTGTTCCTCTTACTCCTATCACGCTGTCCAAAATAACATCCCTGGCTTTTTCATAAATATCCTGTTTGTTTTGATTCACAAGAATGTTTATCTTTCCGCTTATGTCCTCTATTCCAAAAATTATATTCTTATTTTTTGTAACTCTCTTCTCACTCATAATTCCAATTATGCTCAAATTTTGCCTCTGCCCGCTTATCTTGTTTATAGAAACAAGATTCTCAAGCTCTGGCCTGTCTGCAAGCATTCTTTTTGTTTCAGACAATCTCGCTCTTAAATACTTGACAAAATCCTCAACAGAAATTTTTTTTGTTTTGTTTATTGATGAGAATAACACCTTAACTTTTCTGCTTTCTTCTAGCTCTGTCTTTTCAACTTTAATGCTTTCATGCGATATTTCTATGCTTACTCCGAGCTTGACAGATAATTTCTCCCTGTTTTCATCAGAAATATAGCTTAAAATTTTTGAGTTTTTTAAGAAAAAAGATCTGTTTATTATTTTGTCATTGCAAAAGCTTATTTTTTCAATTATATCTCGTGCTTCCTTGTCTCCAAAATCGCTTAAAATGTCGCAAACTTCCTTGTCAAGTAGAAGTCCTTTCTCAATGCAGAATTTTAAAATTTCTTTGTTCATTTTTCTCCTGGCGCCTTTCTTTATCAGATTTAATCAGGCTCCAATTGAATTTTTTGATTATAAACTAAGCAAAATAATTTTTGCTGTCTTTAATTTTTGATTATAAATTAAGTGAATCTTTGATTATTTTTTTTGATTTCTCAATAATCTGCTGTGGAATTGATAATCTTATTTCTCTTGTTCTTCCATGCCTTCCTTTGCTTATCACCTTGGCATTAATCAAGCCGAGCATGTCTGCTTCTGCTATCAAATCAGAAACTCTCCTCTGAGTTAATATCTCTGTCCGCGTCTTATTGCAGCATTGTTGGTATAAATTATAAATATCTCCTGTAAATATCTTGTCATTCTTATTGCTCTCGCTCAAATTAATCATTGAAAAAAGAACAAGCTGAAGTTGTTTTGGGGCAAATTGTATCACATCAATAATTTTGTCTCTGTCTATTTTTTCATTTGACATGTCAACATGGGCAAGAGTGACTTTTTTCTCGCCGTTTCTCTCAGCCAGCTCTCCTGCAATTCTCAATAAATCTAAAGCTCGTCGGGCATCCCCATGCTCTCTTGCTGCATATGCGGCGCATTTTGCAATAACTCCTTCTTCCAAAATTCCTTTTTTAAATGCCTTCTCTGCTCTCTTGTTTAAAATTTCCTGCAATTGCAGCGCATTATAAGGCGGAAAAATTATTTCCTCCTCGCTCAAACTGCTCTTCACTCTTGGATCAAGAACCTCAATAAAATTTAAGTCATTGCTTATTCCAACTATGCTTATCTGTGCATTATTCAGCTCAGTATTTAACCTTGTTAAATTATAAAGAAAATTGTCATTTATTTTTTTTACAGCCTGGTCTATCTCGTCAAGCACAAGAATTACAATCTGCTCATCTTTCTCAAGAAGCTCAATAAATTTATTATATACTTGATTAGTAGGCAGCCCAGTAGCAGGCACGTCTCCTCCAAGCTTCTTGATTAATTCCGCAAGTATTCTGTATTCTGTGTCAGCAATTTTTTTAAGCTTGCAGTTCAAATACTCTATTTTAAGCTTTACATTATTGTTCTTTAATCTTTTAAGCATCTCGTCTTTCACAAACTGCACAGAAAGAGTTTTTCCAGTCCCAGTCTGCCCGTAAACAAATAAATTGCTTGTCTTCTCTCCTCTAAGAGCAGGAGCGAGAATAGATGCTATCTGCTCTATCTGCTTGTCTCTATGTGGAATCGCCTCTGGGCAGTAATTTGTCTGTAATACTAATTTGTTTTCAAAAATATTGTTTGTTGAAAAAGAGTTGAATATATTATCTAGCTGCGCCATCTTTTTGCCCTTATTTTTTTCTGTATTTATACA
>VGKQ01000037.1 GCA_016866995.1 Candidatus Pacearchaeota archaeon | reverse complement strand
ATTATCTATTAAAGTAAGAAAAATTGAGAAAGATATTGGAGAGCTAAGAGGTTGTGATCATAGTTATCCTTATTTTGGTATATTTCTTCGTAAAGCAGATGGTTCAGAAGAGGATGTTACGAGGAATACATTATTATATGATTAAATATTCTTAATAATTAGCTTGTTTGCATTATGATAATTTTTAATAAATAATCTTGATATTAAGTTATCAGTTAATTTTGTATTATTTTCTATATCTGAATACATGTTTGATTTCTTTTAACTTTCTGATATCTCCTAATTTCACAATATAGGTTTTTCCCAGCATGATATACTAAACCTAACCATGCAGGTAAACTTTCAATTTGATTGATAAATGCATTTGTCTCATTGCTGGAAGCAGCAAACCCTAACAATTCATGTACTGATCTTCCTCCTGACAAAACCGGAGTAACAATAGAATCTAATCCTAATAAGGTTGTTGAGATAATAGCTGTTTTTTCAATTTTAGATAAATGAGATTCTCTGCTTTGATATATATTCAGTACTGCCAATAAAGTATAATTAAACATGTTTAATTCATTTATCATCGTTAATAATATAACTCTGTATATTTAACTTTTTCTATATTTTAGAAGTATGATTCAACTTATATCTTTTCATATTTAGCATTAGCTAAGAAATATTCAAAGTTAGCATTAATAAATATTTATATACTAAAATATAATCAAGAAAATAATTTTTTCTCAGCCTGTTTCTTCTTTGGCATATAATTTTTCAGTTCTTCCTTGCTTATTCTTCCTTCTTCTATCAGTTTGTTTAAAAAATCACTCATTAGTTTAATTTGATATTTCCTTAATGTATTCATTTTTGCCTGTTCATAAGCTTGTTTTCTTATTCTTGCTATATCTTTCATCAAACTTGAGCTTATTTTTGCTGCTTCTGTTTTTAGTTTTTCTTTTTCAGCTTTGTTTTTCATAAATTAGCTAATAAGTTAAGAATAATATATTTTACTGTTTTTGAGATTTTAAGAGTTAACTTATATTCTGAAACATAGAAAAAGTTAGAATAAAAATGAAATGTTTATATCTTATTTTGATTGAGGTTTAATATATACTTAAGAACAATTATATTTATAAATATAAAGTAAGATAATAAAAGAAGCAGATAAAATGAAAATTGCTTACGAAAATATCAGACAAAAATTAAAAGAAATTGAGAAGCTTGCTTTCAAATCATTTGTTGATTCCAGAGATTATATCTGTGCTGTTTTTGCTTTAAATGTTAGTGAACATGATTCAGATGAATTAGGATTGCTTGATAGATTAAGAGCTAAAAGAGAGATTTCACAATTAAGAAAGAAAATATGTAATCAAGCTATGTTATGGGAAACTGCACAAGCAGAAGTTGCAATTAATAGAAGGGGAGATTTTTCAACTGGACAAGCTTTTTTAGAGCAAGCTAAAGAATATGCAAGAATGGGTTGTTTAGAACTTCATCCTGCTACTATAAGAATAGAAGAAAGAATAATAGATTATACAAACCATTGAAAATTATTATAATAGAATTATTTCTTTTCAAATCTAAATTTTAACAGAAAGTTTTAAATACTATAGGTATCTATAGTCAAATATAGTAAAATGATAACTACAATACAACTTGAAGAGAGCACAAAAGCAAAGCTTGACAAACTTAAGGTTCATGAAAGAGAAAGCTATAATGAAGTAATTAGAAGAATGGTAGAGGAATGCAGGAATATTAAAGTTGATGAAGAAAGTTTGAAGGAAACAATTGATATTCTTTCTGATCCTGAAACATTAAGAGATATAGCAGAAGCTTTAAATGAATACGAACAGAAAAAATTTATTGAGTTAAAATGAGCTTTCGCATCCTTATCTCTCCGAAAGCTAACAACTTCTTGAGGAAACTGGAAACTTCAGTAAAAATTAGAATTGAAAGTAAGCTAAAAGGACTTTCAGATAATCCTGAATTAGGAAAACCATTAGTCGGAAAATTAGCTGGATTGTGGAGTTTGAGAATTGGAGATTATAGGGTAATATATCAAATTAGAAAATCTGAATTGTTGATACTTGTTTTAAAAATAGGACATAGAAAAAAGATTTATAATTAAATTATTTTTTCTCTTCCCTTACTTCTTCTTTTGTCTGTAATTTTGATTTTGCCCACTTGCCTTTTTTCCTGTTCATCTGGAAATATTTTCTGCATTTTCCAGAACAAAAATATTTTATTTTTCCAACTATGTCAACTTGTGTCAATCCTCTTGGAAATTCATAATTTCTTGAGCAGTATGTGCACTTTGGCATCTTAATTAACTTCCTCTAAACATTTTAATGGGTGCTCATCAAGCCATTTTTGCTTGTCTGCTTCTGTAATTTGGGGTCTGCTGCTCCATACAATCGCTCCAAATAAGCCAATGCCTAAAGTTGTCACTCCATCAGCCGCAGTTACATAACGAATTCCTACATTATCATATCTTGAATTTTCATCGAATCCTAACATTTTATGTAAAAGCCCCCTTTGTAACCTTGCTTCTTATTCTTCTTGCCTCAATCTGTGTCTCTCTTAACATTAAAATATCTCTTAATCTTATTGTTCCCTTGACATTTCTCCTCATTGTCTTGCCTTTTTCATCTCCTTGAAGAATTCTGCATTTAACTTGAGTTATTTCTCCTCTGAATCCTGTCCTGCCGATAATTTCCTCAACAACAGCCGGAACAGCCCGGCTCGTGTCAAGTCCAGATTTCATTCCTTCCTGCCGTACTTCTTTTGTTCTCTGCTGCTTATTGCTTCCCATTTTAATTAATTAGAAGATTTTTTTCAGGCTTGCTTTCAGTTTCAATCACTGCAACTGCTGAGCAGGGAACATTAATTCCTGCTGAAATTCCAAGCTTTTGCTTGCTGTCTGCTTCTTCATATTTTATGCCTTTTTCCTTGCATAAAACAGAAATATGAGCAACAATTTCTTTTGGAGAGACATCTGCTGCAACAACTACAAGTTTTGCTGTCCCTCTTTCAATTGCTTTTGTAACTTCATTTACTCCTTTGTCAATTTTTCCTGATTTTCTTGCTTTTTCTACTGTTTCATATATAGAAACCATTTTTTGGTTTTTCTTGATTGATTTTTTTAGTTTATTTAATTCCCAATAACTTATAGAGAAAATTTTCGCCTCCCTAATAATAGGTCATTGGTAAAATTAAAGTGAGAAATGAGTTTATAAATGTTTTCTTGTTTGTTTTTGATATATATTCTCGCTTATAATATTATTTATAAATGCTATTTTCAGGTTAATTGTGTTATGGGAAAGAGAAAGCCGCAGCATAAGAGATTTGGACATAAAAGGCATACACATAGAAATAAATATGCAGAATTCAGTCATGCTGATGAAAATTTGAGAGAGCAAGAAGTGAGAAATTAAAAAGGCAGGTTGAAGAAGCAGAGAGAAAGAGACAGAGAGAAATACAAGAATCAGTACCTTGGTGGCAATGAGATAGTTTTGGAGGCGGTGGGGGCATTAGACATTATCAATCATTTTCACAATATCTATTAGAAGATAATTTTCATCACTTGCCTTATGAAAGATATCGGGCAAGAAGTTTAATTGAGATAGTTTAATTTTTCCAAGAAACTTGAACTTCATCTGTTCTTTCTCTTGGCTTTATATCCAATTTCTCAATATCTTTTTCTGATATTTTTATTCCAGAATTAAGCATAATTTCTCCAAGATATGAAATCATTGTTCCATTATCAACAAGAAGAGAATTTTCAGGAACAAATAATTTTGCTCCTCGTTCCTGGCACATTATTCTTGCCATTTCCTTTAATCTTGTATTGCATGCAACTCCGCCCCCAAGCAATAACTCTGACTTGTTTGTATGAGCCAAAGCTCTCTCAGCAGCTTCAATTAACATAGAAAATGCTGTTTCCTGAAGTGAATAAGACAAATCCTCAATTTTATATCCTCTTTGTAACATCTGCCTTAATTTTGTAAGCATGCCTGAAAACGCAACATCCATTCCCTTAATTGAGTATGGCAATTCAAGATATTTTCCTGATTTTGCAAGCTCCTGAATTTTAGGCCCGCCTGGAAATCCTATTCCAGCATATCTTGCAAATGTGTCAATAAAATTTCCTATTCCTAAATCTAAAGTCTCGCCAAAAATTCTGTATTTTCCAGCAGCATATGCTATAATCTGCGTGTTTGCTCCTGAACAATATAATAAAACAGGATCTTTCGCCCCAGTTAGCCTGCCGATTTCCAGATGAGCAATGCAGTGATTTACAGGAATAACAGGAAGATTTAATTTTTTTGCAAGTTCTTTTGTAAATTTTAAGCCAACAAGGAGACATGGAGCTAATCCAGGAGCATTAGAAAAAGCAATCGCGTTTATTTGTTTCTCATCAATCTTGGCTGTTTCAATTGCCTTTCTATAAACTTCATCTTTAATTTTCTCATGATGTTTAGCTGATTCTATTGGAATTATCCCGCCTGATTCAGTGGTATAGCTGTCTTTTATATTTGCAAGTATCTTGCTATTTTTTACTATTCCCACACCGAAGGTGTGGGCTGTTGATTCTATTCCTAGTATTGTTGTCATATCTTTATTAAAATTACTATAAAAATGCTTCATTAACTGACCACAACCTGCCATTATATCTATGCCCTCTGATGAAAATCTACAGGTTTTTATTCCAGAATTAGCTAGTATTCTCTCAAATATTCTGAATCTGCTTTCTTCTGAAGATTCAAAGTTATTAAATGAATTTAGCTTACTAAGTTTAACAATAAAAGAGTAGGGTTTTAATAGTTTAACGAGTTTAATTGCATCTTCTTCTGAATCATTAATCCCTTTAATTAAGGAGTAATTCACCTTTGATATAAAATTTTTCCTTTTGGAAAAATAATCAAGAGCATCTAAAAGAGGTTTTATCTTTTTAGATTTGGGGAGAAGTTTGCATCTGCGAAAATTATCTGGAGAATGCAAAGAAAGGTGAAGTTTTAACAAAGTATTAATGTCTTCATTTGCCAACCTTCTCATAAGTTTAGAACTTACACCAACAGTAGATATTGTAGTTCTTGAATTAATAAATTCTTTGCTAAGAGTCTTAATACTCTTAATAACATTATCATAATTTAAAAACGGCTCCCCCCCTCCCATATAAGAAAAAAGAATTTTTTTTGAATTAAGATTATCTATTTGATTTATGACATTTTTTACTTGCTGAACAATTTCATCACAAGTTAAATTGCGAATAAAACTCTTCTTTTTAATTAAATTTTTAATAGGGGTGCTAGATATACAAAAAGAACAACCCATAGGACATCCTATCTGAGAAGAAATACAAATTATATGCTCGTCAAGATTAAAATAAGATGTTTCAATAACATAATTATCTTTTGTTTTTTGAAGATATTTGACAGTATACCCATCATTGGATAATGCCTTTTTTATTATTTTCATAAATTAACTATAAAATAAGAATATAAAAATATAACTAAAAATATAAAAATATAAAAAAAGAAAAAATAAAATCAAGCAAAATTATCTTCGCTTTTTTCTTCCGCCCCTCGCCATCTTTGCTACACATACATTTCCTTTTCCGTCTACATAGTAAAGATAGCCAGGTTTTCTCTTGACAGCATTTCTTAAAAGAACTGAGCCCATTTTTTACCTCCCTTTGTCTTATTTATTATATTTAATGACAATTTTACGACGAGGAACTATTTAAATGTTTTGTTTATCGAGGAACAAGCCAATTATCTTCGCGTATCTATTATTAAATGGTATTTCAATCAGCTTGTCAAAATCTTCTTTTGGAATAATGTAAGGAAGATTTGGCTTGATTAACTTGAAATCTATAATTTTTCCTTCGAGAAGCCAGACTGCGAGAAATGGCTTGCAGAAAAAGGAATGAATTGCTTTTCTTCCTTTCTTGAATTCAAATAATAATGCTCCTGTATTTTTTGGCTTGAACATCAATCCAGTATACTTGCCAATAAACGAGACTTTTTTCATCTCAATCAAAATTTTCTTGTTTTTAAATTTTAAAACTGCCCTCATAGCATGAACACCTCCGGTTTTCTTTGCTAACTTTCCCCTGATTTTGTAAATTTTTCTGAGCCGAAAAATTCAAATTTTCTCATTCTCATTTTGAATTCCTAAAAATTTCAAACATTTTTTCAACATTTCTTCTTGAGACAAAATCATGATGCTTGAATCCTCCTCCAAAGCTTTTTGGGATATGCATCAGCTCGTGAATTATGACTTTAATTTTTTCATCTTCTGGCATTTTATCAAATTTTTCTGATATCATCTCAATTGTGTAAAAAGCTTTTCTGTTCATTCCAAGCTGAAGTGGCTTAGAAAGGGCATGACATCTTGCAATTGTCCCTCGTGAACTTGAGCCATGGCTTCTTAAAAATCCTACATTATCAAGCTGTATATGCTCAAGTTTCAGAGTTTTAACTAACTCGCAAGCAATTCTTCTTATGTCTTGAGCTTCTTTATATTTTATCGGCATTTTATAAAAATTTTATAAATTCATAAGTTAAAGCCCCTTTAATATACCCTTTTCCCTCAAAAAATTTAATTGTTTTATTATTCTTTGCATACCCATATGACATTATGGCTTTTAATTTTCTTCTCTTGCATTCAGCCTCAAATTGCTCAATTAATTTGCTTCCTATTCCCTTGCCTCTAAATTCTGGCTTAACAAAAGTCGAATGTCTGATGGCAATATTTCCTGTTGTTCTTTCACCCATTGTAAAACCAATTATTTCTCCTCTTTCCTCGGCAACATAAAATATCTGGTTTTCATTTACAAAACTTTCAATCCACCATAAATGTGAAGGTGTTCCATCAGGATTTAATAATTCTGGAATTTTGCTTAATTCTAAGCAAGCTTTGCAATCTTTTAATTCTGCTTTTTTTATTATCATATTAATCAACTTCCAAAATTTTTTCCGAGCTTGTCAGTCCTGACTTGATTTTTATTCTCCCAACTGGAATGCCAAAATATTTTGAGAGCATATTTATCAACTCAATATTTGCTTTATTATTTTCCGGCTCTGACTTGAGATAAATTAAATATCTGTTGTTTCCAAAGCTTTCTATTTCCTGCTTTCCAGAACAAGTCTTGATCTTTACATTAATTATCATTTTGAAAGAAATTATTCTTCTCTTTTCATCGGCTCATTCACAAAGAAAGCCCTGTTACTTTCTGTTTCGTGGATTTTTCCGTCTCTTTCATAAACAGCGGTTGCAATCGGAAGCTCAAACTTTCCTACAACACCTATTTTGCTGTATATGATGTAGGAAAAAACTCTCTCTTCTCCTGGCTGCAAGCCCTCAATATTCCATTCAAGCCTTCTGTTTTTTTCATCAA
>VGKQ01000036.1 GCA_016866995.1 Candidatus Pacearchaeota archaeon | reverse complement strand
AATAAATCAAGAATTATAAACCTTTCTTCAATTATTAATTCTATTATTAACATTATCTTTATACAAAAATGTTAGCATATAAATCCAATTAATATTAATAAAAATATATAAATTTCTTAACAGTCTTTTAATTTAATAGGATTCAATAAAACCAGGAATATGTAGTTCAATTAGGATTATAATCTTCCTCTGGTTTTTTCTGCCTCTTTCTCGTCAAAATATAAAGAATAAATGCATCCCTAGCTCCAATTATTCTGGCAAGATTTCCCCAATCTCTTTCATCTTCTAATGCAGATATCCAGTCAAGCTCTAATTCTGTAGCCAAATTCACCATCTTTTATTTTTTTTCAAGATTCTGGATTAAATTATCCAGATTAATTTCTTCAATATCATCAACAAACATTTCAGAAGTATTAAAAAGTTTGTTTTGTCTTATCTGCCCTGAGAAAAATGCCTCTTTTCCAATAAACTTTTCTCTTTCCTCCAGAAAACTATTCTCAAGCTTTATTCCAAGCTTTTCAATCTGCTCAGAAAATAAAACAGCTCTCATATTTTCTGTGCCATCATCTAAAACAAGCGAGATTAGAGCTCTTTTATCCGGAAGCACTTTGCCGTGCTTTATGCAAATAAAATCATCTCCTTCCAATCTCGCTCTTCCCTTGCACTGCGGGCATATTTCAAAAAATTTCGGCTCAAAAGACTGAACAATAAAAGCCCGTATTTTTATATTCTCCCCTGTTTTGTAATCTTTTAAATTTTTTTCAGAAAATTGCTTTTCAAGCTTTACATTCTCAATCTGCTCCTGGCTCAATTTTATATCAGAAAATCCTGTCAAATGAAGCTCGTCATTTCTCACAGAAGCATTTGATATCTCTATAACATCTCCCTCTTTAATGTTCTGGTTTTCTACAAGTGCAATATGGTTTGTATCCCACAAAACAACTTTCAGGTTTCCAGTCTCGTCTGCAATTGTAAAATTAGCCACCTTTCCTTCCCGGTTTTCTTTCTTAAACTCTCGGACAGGAAATATTTTTATTATTTTTCCAATCAAATTTGCTTTCCTTGCTCCAGAAATCTCATTAATTTTTATTTTCTGCTTTTCAAAATTTATTCCAAGCTCTGCTGCCACAATTAATGCAGCCCCTTCTTTTGAAATCAAGCCAGAAAGCTTTGCCCTTTTTGCCTCAACTTTTCTTTCAATATCCTCTATCATCAATCCTGTGGCTCTTGAAATTCTGTCTAAAAGCTGTTCATATGTCTGCATTTTATTGGTATCTTGCCTATATTTTTTCTCTTTTATATTTAATTTTTCCTATATTTATACAGCCTAATTAACCTCATTTACAAATTTTTGTGTGAATTAATTTATTATAAATTATACATTTAAAAGCATTCTTATACTTCAATACAAGCTTTATTATTTATAGTTTGTTGATATCTTAAGCTAAGTGATTATAATAATCTTTTTAAATCATCCTTCTTTTTACAAAAGAAGCAAAATATGCTTAAAAATTAAAAATGGCAGTAGCAGCAATAAAAATCAAGTTAATGCCTGAAAGCTTAGAAGTAAATCTCAATGAGTTGAGAAAAAAGCTAGAGGAAAAAATACTAAAGCTCGGAGCAAAAAATGTCACATTTTCAGAGGAAAATGTTGCTTTTGGCTTAAAGGCACTAATAGCAACAATCGCCTGGCCTGAACAGCAGGAAACCGGAATTCTTGAGTCAGAGCTTTCAAGCATAGAAGGCATCTCTTCAGCCCAAATAATTGATTATAGGCGAGCTTTCGGATGAGTGTATAAATAGTATTTCGAATCCGAAAGCGAGCAGAGCGTTTGGATGAGTGTATAAATAGTATTTCGAATCCGAAAGCGAGCAGAGCGTTTGGATGAGTGTATAAATAGTATTTCGAATCCGAAAGCGAGCAGAGCGTTTGGATGAGTGTATAAATAGTATTTCGAATCCGAAAGCGAGCAGAGCGTTTGGTTAGTAGTATCTATATTTTTAATATTAAACTATACAAACGCGAGCAGAGCTTTCGGATGATTTTTATAATTTTTTTCTCCTGAATATTCTGTGAATTATTCCAGTATTCAAAGCATCCTGAGCATCCAAAAATGTAATCTGCTCTTCAACTTCAGTTAATCTTGCTGTATAGCTCTAAATTCCCTTTTCTTTATTTCAACAAAAGCCATGTTCAATATATAACTTTAAAAATATATAAATTTAAGGTGACAATACAATTATAATATTCTAAAGGTATATAAATTAGATTTAAAAATACAAGATACTACAATTTAATATGTTAAATGAAGAGCAGGCCAAGAAAATAAAGCATGAAATTCTGAAGCAGATAGAAAGTTTTCCAGAAAACCAGAGAAAACAGGCAAGAGAGCAGATAGAGGCAATGAATCCAGAAGAGCTTGAGCAGTTTCTTGTCAAGAATAAAATGATGAAAGAAGCTGGAGAAGAAATTGAAACAGGAAAACAGGAATGTGTCTTTTGCTTGATTTTACAAGGAAAGGTTCCAGGCTACAAGCTGGATGAAAATTCAGGTTCTTTAGCAATTCTCGAGATAAATCCATTATCAAAAGGGCACTCGCTTATAATAAGCAAAAATCACGACAAGCTTTCAAATCAAGCATTTAGTTTAGCAAACAAAATTTCAAAAAAAATCAAGTCAAAATTAAAGCCAGAAGAAGTCAAAATTGAATCAGGAAAAGTTCTCGGGCATGAGTTAATAAATATAATTCCAATTTACAAGAATATAAAGTTGGAAAAAAGGAAGGCAGATGAAAAAGAATTAATTCTTCTTCAAGACAAATTAAAAACAGCAAAAAGAGAGAAGAAAGAGAAAAAAACACAGGAAATCAAAAAAATTATAATAAAAGCTCCAAGAAGAATCCCATAAATTCTAGCTTAAAAAAATATGCCAAGAATATTTAATACTGAAGAGTTTGTAAGATAAAGATAAATCAAAACAACAAATGCAAAAAAGAAGGCAGGGACAAACGGAATTCCCTGTTTTATTTTAACTTTTCCTTTATACTTTCTCAAAATTTTAATTTCTTCAAGAGAAAGCCCCTCCCAGTATGGCTTAATTGTCTTCCTTCCTATTTTAACTTTCTCATACAGCCAGTCTCCTTCTGTTAACTTAGAAGTTTTAACATCAATAATCATACATGATTCTTCAACAGCTTTTGCAAATATAAACAATAAAGGAAATAAAAAGAAAATTACAGGAATTAATGCAAGTATCCAATCATGCGAGTAAACAGGAAGAAAAATTAAGATAACAGCAAGAGCAAGAGAAAAATAAAACAACTTTTTGTTTTTTCCAGCCTGTTTCAAAAATTCAGAAGAAAAATTTTTCCAGTTTCCCAAGATGAGATAAAAGCTCCAAATTATCCCATAAATACTCCCGCAGAAAAGAATAAGGAAAATAAAAGCAAATGAAGAAATCAAACTTGAATAAAACCCGGAAACAGGCAAAACTGCTCCGAAAGCCATGAGCAGTTTTGCATCTCCTCCTGCAAATATTCTCGCATAATAAAATCCATAGCCAAGAGCAACAAATACTCCAAGTCCAAGCAATCCAAAAATAAAATACCATAAATCCAGATTAATAGCAGAAATAAAAGCCCTGTAAGCAAGCGCAAAAACTATCAAAGAAAAAGAAAGCCAATTTGGAATTTCTCTCTTTTTCAAGTCAGAAATCGAAGCATAAACCAAATATACCAAA
Organism: Candidatus Pacearchaeota archaeon; assembly: GCA_016866995.1. Lineage (GTDB taxonomy): Archaea > Nanobdellota > Nanobdellia > Pacearchaeales > GW2011-AR1 > VGKQ01. The sequence continues at coordinate 4,406 of VGKQ01000036.1, read as the reverse complement.
GCAAGTATGATTAAAAATATCTCCATTTTTGTCTTTTGTTTTGTTTATTTCTGCAACTTCAAACCAATTAAAGCTTATGAATATCTCCTTTGATAATATTTAATAATCAAGCATTTTTAAATATCTCTCTAATTAACTTCTTATTATAAAAATTAAACTTCAATCAATAATATCAAGAAAATAATTAAATTAATATAAGTACAAAATAGCAATCTTTATTTCCAATAAAAAGTTAAATTAAAGATAATAAGGAATGTTATTCAATTAACAGTTCTTCTATTCCCGCCATGCCTGTATGGAAACAATTTTCTTCTTTTCTTCTTGTCCTTCTTCTTCCCGCGTTTTTCAGAAAATCCATAATCCATTTTTAATTAAATCAAATGAGATATTTAAATATTAACTTTTTTCTCTGATTAAATTGCTAGCAAGAAAAATACTTAATTAAAAGATAACAATTAATCAAATAAAAAACAATATCAAAGTTAAGATAATTAAGGGAAAATATTTTACTCAATAAAATATTTTCCTCCAATGTCATACAAATAATTTCTCGAGTAGTTAAAATCAGCTATAACAGGAAAATTTCTTCCTCTCTTATTCTCTGCTCTTAATGTAATCTCCTTCTCAAAATTTCGCGAAATTTTCAATTTCCCACTTTCAAAGCTGAAAGAATAAATATTATTTTTCTTTAAAAATTGAATTCTCTCTGCCGAGTTCAAGGAAATAATCTTGTTGTTAAACTTCAAGCCAGAAAATATAAAATCAAGAAGCTCTTTCTGCTCATCTTTCTCAAGTTCAGAGTAAAACTTTTCCTGTACAGCCTGAACAAAACTTGTCTCATCCCATTCCAAGTTAGTATCAACAGCAGACTTGAGAAGCATTTTCTCCTGCATCTCAAATAATTTTGCTTTTCCCTGCATCTCAATTAAAGAATAAGGCGAGACAAGTGAATTTTCTACTGCCTTGCTCTGATGATAATACATAAGAATAACAAGAAAACACATTGCAAGTGTCAGCACAGGAAGATAAATTTCCATAAATACGGCTTTTTTAGATTTCATAATATTTTTTTCATGAATTTTAAATTTTATTATATTTCCAGTAATTTTATATCTCATTTTCGCGCTCTCCATATAATATTATTTTTATTTTAAATGGAACTGCTTGAAACTTAATCTTGTTGTTTCCATCTGTATATTCAGAAGCAAAATCTTCAATACTCTCAGCACAAGATATTCCAACACTGCCAAAAACCCAGTCGCACTTTATCTGCTTGTTAATAGCAGAATTAAAAAATCTGGCATGAATTCTCAAATTAGATTGTGAAATGAATTTTATAATTTCTTGAGTATTTGTCTCATCCCATAATCCTAAAACCTCATACAAGCTTCTTGTCTCTCCATTAAATTCAGATTTATAATTAAGCATAGACTCAAGCAATAATGAGTTGTATAAATAAGAATGAGATTTTTTCAAGTCAAGAGTATAAGAAATATCTTTATTCACAGCGCCTGCAGATGAAGCATCATGGCTTATCTTGACAAAAAATGAAGCAAGGAAAAATCCAAGAAGAATAATTATAATAACAATTGTAGAAACAAATAATCCTATGATTGTTCCAGTAATTCCTTTCTTGTTCATAGGTTTATTAAAATTCATGGTCAACAATCACCTCCGCATAAATTTGCCCTCTGAATATTTTTCCCTTGTCAAGAACAGAAACAGCATAAACAGAAGGATAATTCAAAGAACTTGGGTTTCTTACTCCAGGAAAATACTTGCCCCATCTTTCCTTGAACAAAGCAACATCAGCAATAGTTATTTCTCTTCCATCATTAACTTCATCAACAAGCCACATTACATTTTTAATATCCTTAATCCATCCAATTCCATAATCACCTTCCTGCCATGTTCTTGATGTAAGCAGGTTTTCTTCTGCTCTTAATGCTTTAAGCTGCTCATCTGTGGGATAATATATTTCGCCATTAACAATTCTTATCCCTAATTTTTTTCTAACATCTTCCATATGCTTATCAAATTCAATATCAGCTCCCTGAGGAATAACCCATTTAACATAAGCATTTACATAAAATCTTTTTTTATTTTGTATATTGCAATAATCAAGCAAATTATATTTCAAGTCAATTTTTCTTGCATCTGCTTGTTTTTCAATCTGAGAAATATCAACAATTCCATCTGGAGCAAGGCATCTTACAAGTTGATTGACAAGAACCTGTGCCTCCAAGCTTCTCACATTAATATAATAATCAAAAATAACAGCAGAACTTCCAAGAATAATTAATGCAATTATTGAAATCAGCAAAATTCTGTAAATATTAATTATCCCTTCTCCAATAGCCGAGCGTTTGCACGAGACAAAATGCTTTATATTATTCCGAGTGCGGACGCGAGTTACTTTCTTTTTTATTAGTCTCATTTTATTTTTTAAATTGTTTTTTGTTGATTTATTCAGTATTGTTAATTTGATTTTTTGATAATTTTAATTTTTAAATTTGTGTTGCTAATTTGTTTTATTTCTCCATAATTTTTATGTAAAAATTATCCTTGTCAGATTCAAGCCTCATAATATATCTTGAAAAATATGGATATCCTCTGCTATCTGTTAATTTGTTCACATAAACAAAAATTCTTCCCTCCTTGATTTCAAGATTGTCAATTGTCCCATACTGATTTATTTTTTTCAGGACAAGTGTTGTGTCGGGAACAGCAGAATCAATTAATAAAGCAGTCTGCTTCTCAATAATCTGCTGTTTTATTGCTCTTGAATTTACTCGAGACTCAGCAGCCATGAAAAACAATGCAAAAATCAATCCTATTAAAATTAAATGAATTACAACCTGCTGCAATAATCCTGCTTTTTTTCTCATCTTTAAGGTTCTCTCTTTTTCTAATATAAAAAAAGAAAGGAATATTAATAAATCTAACTAAACCAAGATAATATAAATTTTATTATTAATTAATTAATTTTTATTTGTGGAATTGATTAAATTGCTGATAATTATTAAGCTTATTGAATTTATGCTGGAACAGATTCAATAGTTCCGCAAAGAGGGGTATCTGGAAGAAGTATTGCATTTGCTCCGGACAAATCTTTCATGGCACTATTCATTTGCTGTGCCTGGAAGAAAAACAAGGCAGGGCTTGATTTCGGGCTACTTGACGCCGGGCTTGAAACAGCTATAAACATATCACCATCCTCTGGCTTGAAATAATATGGGAGAACAACTCCTGTTCCTTTTGAGCTTGCTCCAGCCTCATTGCCATAATTAAAATAATCAGCTACAACAGGGAAAACAGGACTGGAAAAGAGAACTTCAAATAAAGTTGACCAAAAAATTGCTTCATTAGAGTAAATTACACTAAATTTGTCTCCCCCGCCTCTTACAAGCTTCCATGGATTTGCATTTGGATTAATCTCTCCCAGATACTGCCAATAATTTTTTCCATTTTTGAATTTTGTAAGGACAGCGGCTCTTAAGTCAATTTTATTAGTTGTATAATAATCTCTTACATTAGAGTTAATATGAATTCTCGAGCAGATAATGCAGTTTGTCTTATACTCTTTTAATTCACCCGGAAAAATCTTGAAATCCCCGTTTCCTACAAGCCACCAGCAATCCAGCAAAGCATTGTCAAATGCCTTCTGCGCTTTTTTCACATCCTTGTAATTAATATTTATGACCTCTGTTTTGCATCTTAAAGGCATTAAGTCTTTCGTAGAAATAAGCCCTTTCTGAGGCAAGCTTGCCCTCAGAATAACACTCTGCCTGCATGCTTCCTTGCTTATCTCCTCTTCTGAAAAATACTCATAAAAAAGAAAATAAATTGATATAACTATTACAATTAATCCTAAAATTAGTGCAAAAATAATTCCATAATGTGTCCCCTCTCCTTTTTTTATCTTCCTCATTTTTTATTAAGCAAGACAGCCAAACTTGTTTGGTTTTAGTTTCTTGCCTATATTTGTTTTTTCTTATTTTTAATAGAAATAAATAATCTTAATAAACTTAACTGCTTAATTAATTCAATTAATAAGTATGAAAAGGCAGCCATTTATTTATATATTAATATTAAATAATGTCTAAAAACAAAATTCAATTCAAATGCTAATTAAATAACAAGTTATAAGTTAAATTGTAGCTAATTCTATTAAGCATAATAGCTTCTCGCAATAAAATAAACAGCAATCCCAACAGCAATTGCCACAAGTATATAAATTATCCAGCTGATTATTTCTTTTGTTCCTGTGGCTTTTTTCTTCATTACATTAGTCGCAGGATACCTGTGCTTTCAAGCACAGGAGGAATGCGACCACCAATATTTAATTCTTGAAAACCTATAGAAAAATGGGGATTGACTCTATCCCCATGAACTAAATTATCAAA
>VGKQ01000035.1 GCA_016866995.1 Candidatus Pacearchaeota archaeon | reverse complement strand
AAAATGAAAAAAAGAGGAGTATTATTGTTAATGTCTATGATTATATTGTCAGCAATCTTAGTTTATGCTTCTGTTTTTTCTGATATAAATCAGGGAGATTTTTCTGGAACTTATAACTTGACATTTTTCAATATTTCAGGATTTATACAGCTTAATGCAAGCATTTTTGGAAATAGCACAATAATTTCTGGAAATATTACAGAACTTGCAGGAAATGAGACAGAATTAATTTCATACTGGAGGTTTAATGAATCATACTGGAATGGGACAATTGAAGAAGTCAAAGATGTTCTTGGAAAAAATAATGGGACTGCAAGAAATGGGGCGAATATAACTTCTGGATTGTTTGGAAATGCGGGAAATTTTTCTGGCAGTTCCGGCACTTATACTAATGAAATTCAAGTTGCAAATAAAGAAGAGCTTAATCCTTCGAGCAATAGTTTTACAATTACTGGCTGGGCAAAATCAATTACGCGGGGAGGAAATGGGTATCAACTTTATGTTGCAAAAAGGGATAATATTGCTGGTGGCAAAAATGGATATTATATTGGCTTGCTGGAAGGCTCTGGAGTTAAATTTGTTGTAGGAGACGGAACTAATAGGGTAGACACAAGTTATGTTCCTTTAGATTATACAAAATGGTTTCATTTTGCAGCAGTTGTGAATAGAACAAGCAACCAGAGTTTAATTTATATTAATGGAACACTTGGAGCGAGTGCAAGCATATCTAATGTTGGAAGAATAAATAATTCATGGAATTTATCAATTGGAAATGATGAGGGGCAAGCTTTGCTTGGTTCAACATACCAATATCCTGTGAAAGGGCAAGTGGATGAGCTTGCATTCTGGAATTATGCATTAAATTCGAGCGAGATTTTTGGATTGTACCAGAAGGGAATTAACAGCACAACAAACATAACAACAAATGATACACTAATAACTTCTGGAACATATGAATCTTCTGTTAAAGATGCTGGTGCAATATCAGAGTGGGGAACTTTATCTTGGAATGGGCTTCAGCAAGGGCAGGGAATAACAACACTGCAAGGAAATGTTTATTTGAGCTATCTTGAGGGAAATGCAAATGACGAAAATAATTTAAATAATGGGATTTTAAGAAATTCTCCGACGAGTGTTTCAGGAAAAAATGGATTGGGATATCAGTTAAATGGAGTTAATCAGTATGTTGAGATTTCTGACAGCAATAGTTTGGATTTAAGTTCAGACTTTTCTCTTGGATTATGGGTTAATTTCAGTTCTCTTCCTGCTGCTGGGCAGTGGCAGGGAATAATTGCGAAAGGAGGGGCAGGAGACTCACCTCCTGATATTAATCATAATTTCTTCCTGTCATTTGACAATAATATGGGATGGGGCAGTGGAATAGGAATAACCTGGGGTTATGAAGATTCTTCTGGAAATAATTATCAGACAAGATATCAATTCACGCCGGATTTGGGAAAATGGTATCATATTGCAGGAGTTTTTAATGATTCTGCAAATACAATGACTTTGTATATAAATGGAAGCCAGGTTTCTCAAACTGCAAGTGCGACTGCTGTTCCTGTAACAAATACTCATCCTGTTTTTATTGGAAGAAATATTAACGGCAGTTCAAGTGTTTATTATCTGAATGCTGTTGTTGATGATGTTTTTATCTCAAATAAATCACTCTCGTCGGGAGAAATAGGAGAAATTTATTCTGGCTCAACTGGAGATGGATTAAAGTTTCAGATTAAAACAAGCAATGATAATTCAAGTTGGAGCTCTTATGCTGGAAGTGATGGAACTTCTTCCAGCTATTATACATATCCTTCAAGAATTAATACAAGCAATTCAAGATATATACAATATAAAACATTTTTTGAAAATTTAAATTTCAGGCTGTATAATGTCAGTATAAATTATAGTGCTGTTTCAGAATTATCTGTAACTCTTGACTCGCCTGCTGATAATTATCTTACAAATGAGTATAATAATATAAATATAACTTGTTCTGCTTCTTCACTAAATCAGCTTGTTAATGTAACTCCATATTACAGCAAATTTGGATGGGGAGAGAGTGAGCCAGCAAGAAGCATTTCAGGAACAACAAATACAACAACTTTCACTTTAAATGAAATTTCCTCAACTATTTTGTGGAATTGTTATTTTTGTGATGCTGGAGGAAATTGCGCATTTTCCAGTTTAAACAGAACAATTATAGGAGATATTCTTGCTCCTTCTGTTGATTTGATTTCCCCTGAAAACAATTATATTGAAAATTCAACACAAAATTTGAATTTTATTTTTAATGCAACTGATAACAGAGCTTCTAGCTTAAATTGCAAACTTTTGATTAATAATTCTGAAGCTGCAAGCAATTCTTCTGTTATTTCAGGAATTCAAACAACTATTTCATATTCTCTTGCAAACGGGAATTATACATGGAAAATAAACTGTTCAGATGGATTAAATTCTGGATTAAGTGACGAAAGAAATCTAACAATTAGTGTTTCTTCTGCTTATGTTCCGTTCTGGGCTAAAGCAAATACTCATACACACACAACAAATTCAGATGGGGACAGCTCTCCTGCTGTTGTTGTGGGATTATATCAGGGAAAAGAATACAGCATTCTAGCAATTACAGACCATGGAAAAGTTACTAACTGCACTCCATTTACAAATTTAAGTTTTATTTGTGTTAATTCTGAGGAATGGACTTCAAGCAAGCATATGACAAGAATAAATGTGAGTGCTGCTTATAATAATAATATTGTAAATCTGCAAAATGCTGTGAATGCTGCGAATTCAGAGGGAGGTTTTGCAATTATTGCTCATCCTAACTGGAGCTCAACTCCTTGGAGTGTTGCTGAATTAACTTCTTTGCAAAATTATACTGCAATGGAAATTTATAATAAAGTTATTGAGAGATTATCTCCTGATCCGTATTCTGTTTCAAAATGGGACGAAGTTTTAAAAACAGGAAAAAAGATTTTTGGAGTTGCTGCAGATGACATGCATCAGGTTAATGTTGATTTGGGATACGGGTTTACAAAAGTTTATATGCCAGAGTTTACAAAATCAGCCTATATTAACTCAATGAGAACTGGATATTTTTATTCTTCACAGGGGCCGAGCATGGATTCTTCTCCTTTCACACTGGTTTGCGATGAATTATCAAGTTATCACATGGGAGAAAGTGCAAATTGCTCTGCTGTAAGAATAAGCGCAACAATTTCTGCAACAAACTCCTCGCTTGTTATGAGGAATATAAGCTTGATAAAAGACGGAGCTGTGATAAATTTTACTTCATGCTCTTTGCAAAACTGCTCATTTTCATATTCTGAAAATGTTTCATCTTCTGGATATTACAGAATTCAGGCAATTGACTCTGGCAATAAACAAATCTGGAGCAATCCTATATGGGTTACAAAAATTGCACTTCCGGTTGTTATAAATGTTAATTTTCCTTTAAATAATTCCAATATTTCTGATTATACTCCTCTGCTGAATGTTTTATTAAATCAGCAAACAAGTTTGTGGTATAATCTAAATGGAGGAAGCAATAAAACATTATGTTCTGATTGCTCTTCTTATTCAGGATATATTTTATTAAATGAAGGCAAGAATATAGTTTCTGTTTATGCAAACAATTCTGACAATATTGTCAAAGAAAGCAGAGTTTATGTTACTTTGAATTTTAATAAATCTATGTCTGAAGATTTTTCAGATAATTCTTCAGTTGAGTCAACTGAAAAGGTTTTTTGGAATAATGGAAAAATGAGCATGAATGCGAGCGAGATGTTTGGGAATTTTGTTTTTAAACCAACTATAACAAGAAACAACATAACAAGCTTTTATGTTGAATGGAGCGAAAATAATACTGAATATGCAAAAGGAGAGGGGCAGAGAATTCCTATAATCTTTAAATATAAGTTTGGAAGCTCTTCGTGGATTTTCTTGAATTCCGGGGAGTATATAGTTAATGGAAGCAGTGTTTCTGGCTTGAATGGAAATAATCTTTCAGTAATGATTGATTTTGAAAAAAATTCTTTTACACCTGTTGATTTGCTGGATTTCAGAATAAAATGGACAGAATTTACTGTGCCTTTAATATTTATTCCAGTAAATAAAACTACAACTTCATCAAGCGCAGTAATTTTATGGACTACTGACATTGAATCAAATTCAAGCATAGAGTATGGGAACTCTCCTATTCTTGGAAATTTTATCACTGACAGCAATTTTGTCACATATCACTCATTAACAATTCCAAATTTAAATCAGAATACTATTTATTATTTTAAGATTAAAAGCTGCACAAATGACAGCTGTGCTGAATATCCACAATCTCCTTATCCTGTAGATTCATTTACAACACAATTAGCATCTGTCCCTCCTGTTAATCCTCCTTCTGGCGGAGGAGGGGGTGGGGGAGGAGGAACAAGCATAAATGTTACAAAAGAGCAGGCTGGAATTGAAGTTTCTGGAATAAGTGATATTGTTGCTAGAGCAGGAGAATTGAAAACCATGTCTGTTAGCGTGAAAAATTTGGGAAAGAAATTTTTGAATAACTGCAGATTAAAGGGGGAAGGAGAAAATTCAAATTTAGTGTCAAGCAAAAGTATCAAGGGATTAAGCCCTGGAGAAATTTTTGAATTTATTTACACAATCTCGGTGCCAAGCGAATTTATTGAAGATGCAGATATTGTTATCAAGATTGCGTGTGATGAGGCTGAAACTCTTAGAAAATTCAAGATATCTCTGCCAAAAAATTTCCTGAATGTTGAAATCAAGTCTCTTGAGCAATCAGGAAATAAATTAAGATTTGATTATAATCTTGAAAGCAATGAAGAACAAGATATTTTTGTAGAGTATTATTTAAAAGACAGCAATGGAAATAAAATTACTTCTGGAAATGATTCTGTCATTTTGAAAGACAGCGCTGATTTTGAAGGAAGCCTTGTTATTTTTGGAAATCTTGCAGGCGAGTATATTTTGAATATTAAGGCAAGCTCTAAAACAAATTCGGCTTATGCGCAGGAATCTATTTTAATTGGAGAAAAAAAGGGATTGTTGGGAAGAGCAATTTTAGTGGCTGGGGGTGGCAAGATAGTTTTAATTGCATTAGTTATTGTTCTGTCTGTGCTTGTTTTGACAATAATTGTCAAAAGAATTATGAAAAAACAAATACATGAAGATAAGACAGGATATGTCAAATTAAAGCTTGGAAAATAATTACAAAAATTATTCTATAAATTAAAAAATGCTCCTGCGAGGATTTGAACCTCGGACTTCTTGCTTTCTTTCCTATGATAGAAGGTTCGCCTCAAATAATCAAGCGCTCTATCCAGGCTGAGCTACAGGAGCTTATTAATACCACTTAATAATCATATATAAATCTTGTTGGGAAGATTTTTTAACTTACATGTTTTTAATATAATATGAAAATATTATTTGTTTGTGCGCATAACAGGTTTAGAAGCAAGGTAGCTGAATTTATTTTTAAGAAGCTTGACAAGAAAGATGAAGTCAAGTCAGCAGGAATTCAGCTTGATTTTTCAAGGCCGTATGTTGCAGAAAATGTGAAAATTGCCTTGAAAAAAAGAGAAATTTTTGAGATTGATGAAAAAGCAAGAGAAATTAATATTTATGATTTGGAATGGGCTGACAGGATAATTATTATTGCAGATAATATAAATGAAGAAATTTTTCCTCGCGAAAAAACAGAAATCTGGAAAATTGGAGATGCGGATGAAAAAGACATGGAAAAAATAGAAAAAATTGTTTCTGAAATTGAGGAGAAAGTTAAAAAATTAATTGAAGGATTACATTAATTTTACAAACTATAAATCTTTAAATATACTTAATGATACCCTATATTATGCGCGGGTGGCACAACGGCACTGCAATCGCCTGCAGATAATAAACAGCAAGCGATTTTGTGGGGGTTCGACTCCCTCCCCGCGCTTTTATCATAATATTTATTAATCCTTAAAATTTATTATAATTATGCTTAAATGGTTTGAAAGCAATAATGGAAGAGATTTAGGTTGGGTATTGTTAATTTTAGGAGGAATATTTTTTATAATTTTATTTTTTGTAATGCTTCCTTTAAATGAAGTAATTTATCAATTGATTATATCAGGATTGGCTTTTTTATTTGGATTATTTATACTTCTTGTTCCTTTTATTAAAAAATTACTAAGATAAAATAATTGTGTTTTTATTTCTATATTCCAGTATCATAATATTTATAACTTCCTTCTTTTTATAAAGAAGCAAAATAGGTTTATCAAAATTAAAAAGAGAAATCCAGCCAAATTTCTAAAATGATTGTAAAATGCTGGTTTTGCGGGAAAGAGATGCATGTTTCTGAATATGATTTTGCCAGATGGAGCAAGGGAGAGTGCATTTTGTGCGACTTATGTGATGTTGATTTTAACAACAACAAAAGCAAGACGATAAGATTATAAATATAAAAAATTTATATCAAGCAAAATATTGTTATTAATTTATTATTGATAATTATCTCTATAATTTAATGTTAAATTAACTAATTGATAATAAAGTTTTACTTAACATAATAGTAAATATTAAATAGGCTTTTATTATATTTCTTTTTATGAAGAAAATCTATCTTGTGCATGGATGGGGAGGAAATAATTCCAGTGAGGGCTGGTTTGGATGGCTTAAGGAAGAGATGAAAAAGAGAAAAGCAGAAGTGATTGGCTTTAACATGCCAGATACAGACAATCCAGAAATTGAAAAATGGACAAGTTTTCTTGAAAATAATGTTAAGATAGATAATGAGACTTATTTTATTGGGCATAGCATTGGATGCCAGACAATTTTAAGATTTTTAGAAAGAATAGATAAGAAGATTGCTGGCTGTGTGTTTGTTGCCGGGTGGTTTAATTTGAAGGATTTGCAAGAAAATGAGATTGAGATTGCAAAGCCATGGCTTACAAGAAAGATTAATTTTGACAAGGTTAAGAAAAATTGCACAAATTTTCTTGCTATTTTTTCAGATGATGACCCATATGTTCCTGTTTCTGATGCTGAGCTTTTTAAGAAGAACTTAAACTCAAAAATAATTATAAAACATAATAAAGAGCATTTCAACAATGTTTCTAAAATTCCTGAAATTCTTGATTTTGTAGTGCCTAAAAAATTAGAAAAATAAGATTAGGCACTACTGGAAAGATTTATAAACTTGTTTGTAGTGCCTAAATAATGTTTATTGTCAAGAAGAAGATTGCAGGAAAAGAGTATTATTATTTAAGAGAATCTAAAAGAGAAGATGGAAAAGTCAAGGCAAGAACACTTGCATATCTTGGCAGGACAAGAAAAGAAGCTGACTTGAAAATGAAAGAATTTTTAAATCAACAGAAACAAATTAAAATAATAAAAGAAGCAAACGAGAAAAAAACAACAAAAGAAATGAAACAAGAGAAAAAAATAGTAGATAATAAAGAAAAACCAAAAGAGAAAAAAAAAGAATTAACAATAGACGAGCTTGCGTCATTCTGCAAGAGAAAAGGGTTTGTTTTTCCCTCAAGTTTGATTTACGGAGGCTTGAGTGGATTTTGGGACTTTGGAAATCTTGGCGTAGAATTATTCAATAATATTAAAAGAGAGTGGTGGAATTTCTTTGTTCTTGACAAGGAGAATATGGTTGGGATTGAGTCAAGTATAATTTCGCATCCGAGAACATGGAAGGCTTCTGGACATGTTTCTGGTTTTTCAGATGTTTCTGTGAGATGCAAGAAGTGCAAGAAGTATAACAAAATTGACAAGCAGGAACTTGAAACAGCAAAATGTTCATTCTGCGGAGGAGAGCTTGACAAGCAAACAGCGAAGGATTTGAATTTAATGTTTAAAACTTCAATAGGGCCTGTTGAAGAAGAATCTATTCAAGCTTACTTAAGGCCTGAGACTGCGCAAGGAATGTTTATGAATTTTAAACTAGTGCAAGAAACAAGCAGAAAACAACTGCCTTTTGGAATTGCACAGATTGGAAAGTGCTTCAGAAATGAGATTGCTCCAAGAGATTTTTTATTCAGAAGCAGAGAATTTCATATTGGAGAGCTTGAATTTTTTATTCATCCTGATGAAAAAAAATGTTACTTATTAGATGATAAACATTTGAATATTAAGCTAAGATTGCTTGATGCAAAAACTCAAGAGAATGGAAAACAAGATGTAAGAGAGACAACTATCAAGAAAATTATTGAAGAGAAAAAACTTGAGGAGTGGCATGCTTACTGGCTGGCTGAACAGATTATCTGGCTTGAAAAACTTGGGCTTGAAAAGATAAGAGTAAGAGAGCATATGAAATCAGAATTGTCACATTATTCATCAGCAACATTTGACATTGATTATGAATATCCTTTTGGAAGCAAGGAAATTGCAGGAATTGCA
>VGKQ01000034.1 GCA_016866995.1 Candidatus Pacearchaeota archaeon | reverse complement strand
AAAGATATCTTGCTGTTTTGTTGTAACTAATTAGAAGTAACAAAAACAAAAGGTTTATATACTAGGAAAACATAGATAAAACAAGAGGAAAAGGAAAATGACACAAAATCCTGAGCTTGAAGAACTTGTAGGACATGCCCCAATTTTTGAGGGAAAAGATTTTGGAATAGATGAAAATCTTGGCTACAGCCAGGCTGTTGACAGCGGAGAATTCACTGGAAATGCAAGCGATTTGTTTGATGTTGAGGATTATTTTCAGAAATTAAGCGACAAGCCACATGACCCTGCAACTATTGATGATTTAGTTGGAATTGCTGTAAATTATCACAAAGGCTCTGCAAATAAGGGGGAGAGATTGCAGGAATTAAGCGAGGAATTTAACCAGGGAAATGCTGCTTTTGATGCTGCAAAAGGATTTCTTGATGCAGGATATCGTTCAATGGCAAGATTTGTCGAGAGAAACAGGGATGCTGTTCTTGATAAATTAGATGCAAAAAGCTTATGGGATTTGGTAAAAGACTGGAAAAGAGTTGATCTTTATCCTACTGGAAACAAGGAGCATGACAGATTTATTGCGCTTAGAAATATTAAAGCCAGAATGGAACAGGTACGAGAGGCTGGGGGAAATCCTGCGCTTGTAATTGCAGAAGAAATCAAACCTTATCTTGAGCATGTTCCAAGAGGACAGGAAGAGTATTATGCCAAACACCAGCACGTGGTTATTCCAAAACTGATAGAACTTCTTAGGAAAGCTTTAGAAGATGCATATGAAAAATATTTTAATGGAGCTGATGGAAAACTTGACAAGAATAAGTTAAGGGCTTTTATGGAAGCAAATTATAAGAGAATGGAAGATAGGCTAAATGAAGTTGATGGAGATGTAAAAGATTTAAGCACCAGAAGAGGAGATTACTGGCATAAAAATCTTGAACCACAATATGTAGAATTAGCAAGAAGAGCTTATGCTGTGGAAAAGGGCCCTTATAAAGAAAAGGCAGATCCTGAAAAAGAAAGACAAAAGAAATTAATTCAAGAGATAGGTGGACGAACTTAATTTTTTATTTTTTAATTTTATTTATAATTATCTGCACTATTAATATTTGAATTTATTTTTTCTGAATTAATATGGGTATAATTTAATTTATATCTAAAATTAATGTGACTATGCATTTAACTACTGGATTAGTTAGTATTTTTTATTGTTAATTAAGTAAATGCGGTGTTTATTTTTTAATTTATTAAATTGCTAATAAATAAGATAATTGGTTTAAATTACAATTAATTAAATGGCAAGGTGTTATTTTTAATTTATTGAGAAATTTAATAAGCAGAATATGGAATTATGAAATCAGCTTGTTTACTAAATCAGCCATAATTGAGACAAAAGCTTCTGATTTTTTCTGCCAGTCATCAAGCTCCCTGCCATCTATCTTTGAAATCTCTCCGTGAACTATTTTTCTATGCAATAAATACAAGTCTCTGTACCATATAACATAATCCATTTTCAGGGATTTTGTGTCAACAAACAACTCCTTGAGCATTATTGGAATATGCTCTGGACTTGGAGGAAGCTGTTTTGCAGCCATTAATGCAGAGTGGGCAGAATCAACCATTGCCCAGTACATTCCTTCAATTGCTCCGAGTTTTGAAGCCCTGCTTCTTGCAAGATGCTGTGGAGCTCTCTGCAAACAAGTATAAATTGCTTCTGGGGTTGATTTTATTTTTCCCTGCTGAAGCAGAATTTTCAGAGGATTGAAAAATCCGCCAAAATCAATCAAAGCCTCTCCAAATCTCAAAATATTAACAACTACGGGGTCTCCTCTCATCAAATCCTGCCACCATGTTGTAAGCTTTACTGTATTAATATGAAGCTCTTTTTTATACGGATTTGACATTATAATTTTTCCAAGCTCCTCGCGATACCATGCAACAAGCTCTGTGTCAAACTGTATATTTGCGTCATCAATAATTATAATTATGTCTATGTCTGATGTTGATGTTGATGTGTTTTTTGTCTGGCTTCCAAAAAGAACAACTGACTTGACAAGTTTGTTGAATTTTTCGTAAACCTTTGCCGCAAAATCAATTGCAATTTCCCTTTCATCTGCTAATTTTATTGTTGGAAACTGCTTCTCATTTGTTTTTTTCTTCACCATCTTTTTATAATATTTTTATTACTCTAAATAGATAAATTCTGAATATTTAAATCTTGACATAACTCCTAATTTTCTGCTGTTAATGTTGATTTGAATTAATGTTACCTTATTGGTTGATATAATATCAATTTTAGGTGATTTATTTGTTGATTATTTTGTATAATATTGGACTAATTTTATTTTATGGATTAATCCATAGGGGTGCCTGTAACTCTTGACTGTTTTCCTGGCATCTGCCCCCCTAATTCCTGGGGCAAACTTGAAAAGCCCCCGCCATAAAGAGAAGAGAAATGCTGTTCTGGAAGGTATGATGAAGGAAATCCAAAATAGTTTCCGTAAGTTGATGATGCCTGTGTCCATGTTGGCTGGGCAAGCATTGGATATAAAGGAGAGCCAAATGCTTCAAGTGTTGGAACAACAGGGGGAGTTTTCATGTGCTGCCACCATTGTGCTGCTTCAATAATCTGCTTTCCTTTAAATCCCTCTTTTCCAAGTTTTTCCATAATCTCTTTTATTGGAACATTTCCCATTCCCATTGGCAATTCTGTATGCTCAAAGCCAAAGTTGTCAGAAAGATGAACGTGCTTTGCATAAGGAGCTATGATTTCTGCCTGCTCAAGAAGATGCTTTTTTTCATAGCCGTGCTTTCTAAGCATGTTTATATGCCCTACATCCCATGTTGCTCCTATTAATTTTTTTGCAGCATCTTTTGCTTCTGATTCTGAATATCCTTCTTGTTTTGCTTGTTCGACAAATTTGTCTTGTGATGTTTTAATCAGCTTGCTTAATTCCTCTGCTCTTGAAATAGCAGAGCCTGCTGGCGGGTTTTCTATTGAAACAACAGGAGCACTTGAACCGAATTTCTTGTATCCGTGAAGAGCTGCTGATGCAAATGTTTCTGCTGACTTATCAATAAGAAAATCATTTAATGGCTTGAAAATTGTTGGAGATTCAATGCTGTTCAAAATTTTAATTCCTTTTTGTATTACTTCTGAAAATTTTTCAAGATTTTCAGGCTTGTCTATCCCATTTTTTACAATAGGAGTTATTTCTTGAGCATATGCATCAAGCTTTGCCTTGTCTTTTTCATTTGCCTGCTGATATGCCATATTATAAAGCTGCCTCAATCCTCTGTAAGACTCTTTCAAAAATATTGAGGCGTGATCAAGTTCTCTGAATTCTTCCTCATATGCTTTTTTAATAGGCTCTGGTGTTGTTTTTTCAAATTGTTCTGGATTTTTTATATTTTGAGAATATTTTTCAAACATAAATTTTTTTGCTTCTGCAAATTTTTCTTCTTCAAGATTTGGGAAAAGCTTTTCTTTTCTTTCATCAATCTGCCTCAGTAAATCCCCTGCTCTCAAAGCCTGGAAATTAATGTTTCCTATGTTGTCTGTCCAAACATCTTTGTTCATTCTTTTCAATTCTTCTTCAGGATCGAACTCGCTTTTTTCTCCTGGGAAAAATCTCTGTGTTTCTTTTAGCGGCTTGATGTCTCCTGTTCTTGGATCTACAATAAGCATTGCTTTTGGCTTTTCTCCTTCTTTTGTCATCTCTCTCTCAAGAGCTTCTGGGAGCATTGCAGAAGAATGGAATGTTACAGGAATATTTCCATTCTTGTCCATTTCATGAGCTCTTTCAATTACTTGCCGCATCTGCCTTGCAGCCCCTTCCCTGTTTGCCTCGCTCCATCCTTCTCTTGTATATCCTGATGCTTCTATCAACGGGCCGTGAAGAGTTGTTTCAGAGCCAGTAAGCTTGCTTATTCTTTTTATCTCCTCAAGATGCTGCTTTGGAATTGACTCGAAGATTTCAGGAGAAATTGCAGAAACTTCTATAACTTTCAAGCCAGTGTTAAGTTTGTTTGAAACTTCTGCAACTTTTGCTGCTGTTCGCGGGTCTGTTGTCAAGCCAAGATGAGAAAGATTTTCTGTATATCCTGTAAATACATTTTTTCCGTAGCTTGGCTCGAGGTTATATGGTGTTCCCGGATAAAAATATTCGTATGCCATTTTCTCTTTTAGATAGATATACTTGCAATCTTATAAATGTTATTATTCGCCTGTAATAATATTATTTGTATTAGCTTGAATTTATTAAAGGTTATAAAAATATAAAAAAATTAAGCTACATTGATGTTATTATTAAGTTTATTTTTTGAATTAACTTGATATTGGCTGTTATGGGTATAATTTAGAATATTTAAGTAATGATAACTAATTGTAAAAGACTAAGACTAGAACCTCAATCTTTTTCTTCTCTGAATACTTATTTTTTCTGTCTCTTCCTTTGCTTTCTTGTCTATTGCCTCGTATTTTCTTTCTTCGTGCCTCTCAAGATTCCAGACATCCTGTGTCTGCCATGCGCTTTGTTCTGGCAGTCTTTCATTCTGCCATGCATTCTGCCTTGGAAGCATCCTGTGTATTCTCTCATCATCCATTCCTGCTGGACGTATAATTTCAACTCTCTGCTCTGGATTGTCATAATTTGTATCTTTTGCGTAAGAAGATGATGCTGAATAATCTGAATATAAACTTGTGTCTTGGCTTGTATTTTCTTCTCTCCTTGGGGCTGATTCTGCTGTATCTTCCAATGCTGGAAGAGGGTTGTTTGCATCTGGCAGTACAGGGGCGGTTCTTGTTCCTGTATCTTCTAAGAAAAATTCCTCATCTTGAATTTGTTCTTCCTGTTCTTCTTCATCTTTTTCTGCTTCTTTCTTCACTTCCTTGAATTTTGATTCAACAAATTCTTTTACTATCTTGCTTTTCTTCTGTTTTTTTGATTTTTTTGGCATGATACATAGAAGAATAAAAGATATTTAAAATATGCGATTTTAAATTAATTATCACTAAAGAATTAGCTTAAATTTAACTTTTTATTGTTTATTGTTAACATGATTTATTTTTTATTAATTTTATTTTTTCATAAAATTGTCAAGAAGCTTGAAGAAATCATCCTTGCTCATAACCTTGTCTACTTCTGACAAGCCTCTCTGTTCTATAAGCTTTTCAAAAGCTTCTTTTGTGTATACTTTTCTTAATGAAGCAATTGTTGGAAGTCTTGGGTCATCAAAGCCAGAGAATTCGCCTGCTTCAATTGCTGATTTTATTTTTCTCTTCGAGAGAATTAAATCTGAAAATTTCATTCTTCCCATGAAAAATGTCCATGGATAAATTTTTTCTTTTCCTAATGCTTTGTAAATCATTTTCTGCCTTTCTGCATTATCTCTGTGATCCTTGCCTCTTATTACATGAGTCATTTTCAATTCAATATCATCAACACTAACTGAAAAATTCATCAGAGGCCAAACTCTATACTTATTTCCCTGCAGAGGATGCTTTTCTGTATTTATTCTTGCAAGAGGGAAATCTCTTAATGCTGGATTTGGATTGTCAATAGATGATTTGAATCTTAGAACAGCCTGTCCTGCCTTGTATCCTTTTTTATCCAGCATTTTTTTCCATCTTTTAAGATTTTCTTCAATTGAATTTTTCCTGCATGGACATGCTTTCTTATTATCAATTAATTTTTTGAATTTTTCCTGCTGGCAAGTGCATATATATACTGAATTGTTTTCAATCAGCTTGAGAGCATATTTGTAATACAAGTCGAGCCTGTCAGAAGAATTAAGATACTTGCATACATTGCCAAAAATCCAGTCGCAGTCATCTTTAATATTCTTGTAAGCTTCTTTTAAAGTTTCTTCTGGGTTTGTGTCGTCAATTATTACATAAAATTTTCCGCCGTATTTTTTCACATACATTGAAGATATTAAATTAGAAATTATGTGCCCTACATGAAGAGGCCCTGATGGGGCTGGGCGAAATCTCATTATTACTCCTTTTTCAGAATTTGGCAATTCAGGCAAGCCCTCTCTTTCTTTTCTCTCGCTTGTTTCTTTCTCCAGCTTTAAAAATTGTTTCTGCTGTTCTTCTAACTTGAGTTTGTTAATTTCAGAAACAATTTTCTTGACATCTTTTATTATATCTTTTACTTGCTCTTTCTTTAATCCTTCATGAAACAAGCTTGAGATGACACTTGATTCCTGTGCTTTTCCTTCGTGAGCAATCGCGTTCTTGAGTGTGTATGCGCGAATTTTATTTTCCCAATTTTTTTCTTTTGCCATAATTACAAGAGAAAAAGAGAATTAATAAATCTAACTAAATTATTCTGTAATAAGTGTGGTTAATTTAAGTTTTGGCAATTAAACTAATTTATGATTAAGAACTAGAACCACGATACGAGCCTGTTTTTCTTTCTACAACGTCTAATCTGTCAATTATATTGTCAATTTTTTTCATTAAATTATCAAGCTTGAATTCTATATCCTCTATTTTGTTTTTTGTTCCTGTATCTTCTGAAGGCTCAGCACTAGAAGCCATGTCTCCAAGAAATCCCAGTCCGGAATCTGCACTTATTGGAGAAGCAGAAGGAGAAACATCTGAATTTTTTATCAATCCTCTTTTTGCAAGATAAGTCAAATCTATTGTTTCCTTTTTCCTCTTGAACGGCCAAACCATGCTATAATAAAGAGAAAAGAGATTATAAACTTTTGCTTAACTCTATAATTATAATAAAAAATAAACTGAAAAAACCCCTGCCCTTCTATTATTAGCTTAATTTAAATAGCTAATTTTAACTGCAAATGCGTTTAATTGATTTAGTATAATTATTTATTTTTAAGCTGTAAATTAATATTTTGATGTTGTGATTTTTATTCCAGCGGGTTTATGATTATGATAAACCTCGGAAGATTTAAAAAATAGAGAATATTGATACTATAAAGAAAAATGGGTGAAGAAAAAAATACAGATGATGTAAGCAAGATAATTGCTGCAATCAATCCTGACAAGTATTATGATTATGATGTAAAGAGCAGGCTTGATGAATTCAAGAAATTATTAAAAGAAGATTTTTGGCAGGCTGCTGACAAGGCAAAAGTGAAATGTCCAGAAGAGCATATGCTTGTATATGACTCAAGTTCTGAAACTCTCGAGCCTGTTTATTTCTGGATACTTGACAAGATGAATGAATTTTTCAAGAATAAAGTTGAAAAGCTTGTTGATAATTTTTCAAGTTCTGCTGGCTCAGGGCATTTTGCAGAGATGGGGGCAAGAGCTACAAAGATGCAGGAAGAAGCTATGAAAATAATGCAGACAGCCGGAATACTTGTCAAGTCTCTTGTTAATATTGTTTATGACTTGAAAGAATTTGAGCTGAGATTATCGCAGTATGGGGCTGCAAATGACAAAGACAAGAATAAGGCAGAAGCCGGGCTTTTAGCATTAAAGCAGATATGGATGGATAATGTTGACATAAAAAGAGGAAGGGGAAGCATAAACATGCTTGCACAGGACTTGCAGTTTGTTACAATAAGAGATGCTTTTATGATTGCGAAATCAGTCAGGGATGTAAAAGATTTGGACTTAAATGACAGAGTAAAAAGAATTTTAGAGCCAAGAATACATGAGTTTTTTCAGTGGAAAGAGCTTTCTGAAAAAGAGCTTAAAAAAAGATATGAGATTGAAAAAAGTTATTTGAAGTCACAAGTGAACTCGCTGAAAATGTATACAAGATGGGTTAGGCCGTATTTGAAAGCAGCCGCCCAGTTGGAGATGAAAGACATGAAAAATCCCGCATTAGTAACAGCATTTAATACAATGATTTTACAGCTTTCTATTCTTGGCACAAATGAAATTGATGTTAATCAGGAAATTGTTGACAAGACAATGCCCCAGTCATTTAGAAACAAGAAGATGAAAAGAAAATATTATTCTTGTGTTCTTGTTGATGTATATTTTCGAGGAATTCCCCAAAGAGCAGGGCAGAATTATGTTTTTGGGGGCAGGGCTGAGGCAAAATTCCGGGCTTTTGCATTAAATGATGAAGAAATTAAAATGCTGCATCAAAAATTAGCAGAGAGCGATATGAACGAGGCTTTGAAGCTTGCAGAAGGAATGACTTCAGAGAGCTTGGAGCAGTTAAAAGATGATTTGGAATATTTTCTCAAGAAGCCAGAAGAGAGAAAAAAAGAAGAAGATGAAAAGAAAAGCGAGGATGTCAACCCGTTTGCTGCTTTATTTGGCTTTGGAAACAAAAAGGAGGAGAAAAAAGAGGAGAAAAAAATTGAAAAAATAAAGCCAGATGATTTTGTTGAAAAAACAGTAAGAGAAATTGCACAGAAAAAAGCCAACAAGAACTGCTATGATGTTTTTGATATTTACAAGAAGGCGCACGATATGGCTTCTCATCCTTCCCCTTTTGACTAATAATTGTATAAAAAATTATCTCACAACTTAACCTTAATTGTTTGCCACACTAATTAAAAAGATTTATCTTTATTAATATTAATTATCTATAATTATGTGCAATTAAACTTATAAATATTTTATAACAATTGTATTGTTAAGTTGAGGCTAATTTTAGTGTTAATATTAATTATATCTGGGAAATTTTATTGAATGTGTTATCCAGAAATAATGTTACCTCGATAACACACATAAGCTCTAATAAACAAGAAGAGCTTATGAAAAAGCTAAATACCAAAAAGATAAAATGGATCGTAAAGGAGGGCGATAAGAGAGAACAG
>VGKQ01000033.1 GCA_016866995.1 Candidatus Pacearchaeota archaeon | reverse complement strand
TTTGATAATTTAGTTCATGGGGATAGAGTCAATCCCCATTTTTCTATAGGTTTTCAAGAATTAAATATTGGTGGTCGCATTCCTCCTGTGCTTGAAAGCACAGGTATCCTGCGACTAATGTAATGAAAACAACAATAAGAAATGTTAAAAGCAGGCTTCAGGAGCTTGCAATGGATGCTGCAAATGGATGCCCTACTGTTGTCAGAGATGTATTAAAAGAAGCAAAAAAATTGACAAGACAATATCCACAATTTAGAAGATATTTAAAAATTATAAAAAATATTGAAGGAGAATATACTTAAAAAAAGAAAAATGAGCGAGAAACAACCAATTTTTATTTTTCCTGAAAATATGCAGAGAGTTATTGGCAAAGATGCACAAAGAAATAATATTATGGCGGCAAGAATTGTTGCAGATACTGTAAAGACAACTTTGGGGCCTAAAGGGATGGACAAGATGCTTGTCTCGGGCATGGGAGATATCATTGTCACAAATGATGGCGTAACAATATTAGAGGAAATGGAGATTGAGCATCCTGCTGCCAAGATGATGGTTGAGATTGCGAAAACGCAGGAAGACGAGGTTGGAGACGGAACTACGACTGCTGTAATGCTTGCTGGAAAATTGCTTGAGAATGCAGAAAAGCTTCTTGACAGCAAGATACATCCAACTGTAATCACAAAAGGATACAGATTGGCTGCTGAAAAATCCCAGGAATTTCTTAAGAACTTGGGTGTAAATATTTCAAGCTCTACGGATTCTGATGCTTTATTGAGGCAGATTGCAATGACTGCAATGACTGGCAAGGGAGCAGAGACAGTGAAGGAAATATTTGCAGATATTATTGTCCGGGCTGTGAAACAAATTTCTGAGCAAGGAAAAATTGACTTGACAAATATAAAAATTGAGAAAGCAAGAGGAAATGGCATAGAACATACAGAACTTATTTCCGGAATTGTTCTTGACAAGGAAAGAGTTTCTGCTGACATGCCTTCTCGGGTTGAAAATGCCAAAATAGCATTGATTGATGCTGCTCTTGAGATTAAGGGGCCTGAGACAGAGGCAAAAATTTCTGTTTCTTCTCCTGAACAACTGCAGGGATTTATAGAACAGGAAGACAGATTATTGAAGAAAATGGTTGCAAAAATAAAGGAGACAGGGGCAAATGTTGTTTTCTGCCAGAAAGGAATTGATGATGTTGCGCAGTATTATCTTGCAAAGGAGAAAATTTATGCTGCAAGGAGAATTGCAAAATCAGACATGGAAAAACTTGCGAGAGCTACTGGAGGCAGGATAGTCTCGAATTTGCAGGAGATGACAGGAGAACAGCTTGGAAGCGCGGGAATTGTAGAAGAAATAAAGAATAATGAAAACTCAATGACTTATGTTAAGGGGTGCAGGAATCCAAAAGCAATGACTATATTAATACATGGGGGGACAGAACACGTTATTGCAGAAATGGAAAGGGCAATTAAAGACGGATTGGGGGATGTTGCTGCTTCTATTCGCGATGGGAAAATTGTTGCAGGAGGCGGGGCAATTGAAATTGAGCTTGCACGAGAGCTTAGAAAATTTTCCCAGACACTTGGAGGAAGAGAGCAGCTTGCAATTGAGGAATTTGCCTCAAGCCTGGAATTTATTCCTCTGACACTTGCTGAAAATGCCGGGCTTGACCCTATAGATGTTCTTACTGAGATGAAAGCGAGGCATGACAGGGGAGAGAAGTATGCGGGGTTGAACTTATTTTCAGGAAAAATTGAAGACAATCTGAGAGCAGGAATTGTCGAGCCTCTTAGAATAAAGACACAGGCAATCAATTCTGCTTCTGAAGTTTCAATGATGATTTTGAGAATTGATGATGTTATTGCTTCTTCAAGCAAATCTGGTGGGAGAATGCCTCCGCAGATGCCTGACTTGGATTAATTTTATATATTTCAAGTTAAATAAAATTATCAATTATTAAGCAACTTAATTAATGTAAAAAAGGATTTTGCATATTTTAGGGATTTATTGAACTAATTTTATATTATTTTAAGGCATCTGTTATTTCTTTTTCTGCTCTTCTCATAATTCTACCTGCATGTTCTGGATTTTTGGCTTCACCAAAAACAAATACAACACCCCCACCACATTTACGAACTATTCCAGCACTTTTTGATTCTTGATTTTCATGCTGTACTCTTCTGCATCCGTATGGCAAATCCTGGATAATAACTCGTGAATTGGCGGGCTGTGCATCTTCCTGCTGGCTTCCTGAAATTATATTAGGAGCAGTAACTGCCTTTGCTAACTTGCTTATGACTCCTCTTTTAATACAATCAGGACAATCCAAATCAAGGGAAGTTCCTATAGGGACAAGATACTCTCCGATATAACCGCATCCTTTTGTTTTGCATTTGTAAACATATATTGCCATCTTATTCTCCTTAGAACTCTTCTTGCTTAATTCACTTGATAATCAAGATTATAAATCTTTTGGTTTTTATCAATATCTTTAAATATTATCTTATTTAATCTTATAATAAGCGCCGATAGTATAGTGGTTAGTATTTCTCGTTGCCAACGAGGAGACCCGGGTTCGAATCCCGGTTGGCGCATTTAATTTTTTAGTTTCAGTATTTAGAAAAAAATTTATTTTTTTCTCACCAAATCATAAATTCCTACAATAACAACTGACTCAAGAAATCCTGCAAGCATGTAAAGATTTGAGAAATATGAAGCATAATTCATATTATTGAACAATGGGACAGTTATAATTACATCAAGAATTATGCCAACTATAAGCATAATTAATCCGAGAAGAAAGCCATTAACTTTATCTCCAGACTTGTAATAAAGCCAGGCGCAGAAAACAACAATTGGAACAAGAAGAATATAATGAACTATCCAGATAACAACATCTGAGAACTTGAGCCCAATCATTGTTATGGATATCTCAATAAAAATCAATATCCATAATAAGGCTCCGACGCCCATTGCCCGCAGTGTTTTCATAGTATTTCAAGTTTCTTGAGATTTATAAATATTGCTAGTAAATCATATTGTTAAGTTAGCGGGTGCTTTCTTTCATAAAAAAATTAGTTCTTTTTCTTCTGAATTTCAGTGTGAACCATAAAATTATTATGACTACATACTTTATATATTTTTTGCTTGTAGTCATACTTATTATGACTACAATTATTAATAAAATCTTTATTTGTAGTCATAACACTGTCTCTGTCACTTTCATGTTGTCGTATGATTTTAACATCGTTCGGCAGGGGCATAAATGCTGTCAAAAATAGAAGATTTTATAAAGATAAAACTTCTTGAAGTGTGAGAAAAAAAATGGACAAAGAGGAGATTAACTCGGTTCTTGAATCATCCAAGGTTGCTTTTCTTGGAAATTTTCCGCCGTGCGAGTGTGGAATTGCAACATTTACAGAAGATTTGGTAAACGCAATGAACAAAAGATATAATCCTAAACTAAAATCAAGAGTTATAGCATTGAATGATTATGCTTCTTTTTATAATTACGGAAAAAAAGTGGTTATGGAGATAAACCGCGAGGATATCGGAGACTTTATTGAGAAAGCCAAGAAAATAAACAAGTCAAAAGATATAAAGCTTGTCTGCATCCAGCACGAGTTTGGTATTTTCAGCGGCGAGTATGGAAGCTATATAGTTCCGTTTTTGGAAACTCTTGAAAAGCCAAGTGTTGTTACATTTCACAGCGTTCTTTCAAAACCCGATGAAAAAAGAAAAAGAATAGTCAAGCTAATCTGCTCAAAAAGCTCAGCAGTAATTGTTATGGCAAATAAGGCAATAGATATTTTGAACAAAGAATATGGTGTTGAAAGAAAAAAGATTTTTCTTATTCATCACGGAATCCCAACTGTTCCATTCAAAAAAGCTGACGAATTCAAGAAAAAACTTAAGCTTGATAACAAAATAGTTCTGTCAACATTTGGTCTGCTCAGCAGGGGAAAAGGAGTGGAATATGTCATAAGAGCCCTGCCTAATCTCATAAAAAAATATCCTAATTTAATTTATCTGGTAATGGGCGAGACTCATCCTAAAGTCAGAAAAACCGAGGGAGAAACATACAGGAACAAATTAATTAAAGAAGCAGAGAAGCTTGGAATTAAAGAGCATGTAAAATTCTACAACAAATATATGGACTTGAAGGATATAATAAGCTATCTTCTTGCAAGCGATATTTATATCTGCTCAAATCTTGATGAAAACCAGATTACAAGCGGAACTCTCGCCTATGCCCTCGGATGCGGAAGAGCTGTTGTTTCAACTCCCTTTGTTTATGCCAAAGAAGTCCTGTCAAACGAAAGAGGAGTTCTTGTTGAGTTTAAAAATCCAAATTCTATGCAAAAGGCAATTGATAAAATATTATCTGACAAAAATCTTAAATCAAAGCTGGAAAATAATGCTTATTCTTTCAGCAGGGCAATGATATGGCAGAATGTTGCATCAAATTATCTTTTAGTATTCAATAAGGTGATAAAACTAAGAGGGGAACTGACAGAAAAATATCCTCCATTAAAGCTTAATCATTTGAAAAATCTGACTGATAATTTTGGATGCGTTCAGTTTTGCAAAAACGCAGTTCCTGACAAGAATTCAGGATACACTCTTGATGATAATGCAAGAGCATTGATAGTGTCAGAGCTTTATGGCAAAATATTTAATCCAAAGCAGTCTGAAAAACTTTCTGAAATTTATCTTAAGTTTCTTGAGCAGGCGCAGGACGAAAGCGGAAATTTCAGGAATAATTTTATGAATGAAAATGAAAAAACCAATCCATACAGCGAAGATGCTTTTGGAAGAGCTATCCTTGCTTTAGGATATATTATAGAAAAAAGCAAAAATAAGAATATAGTCGAGAATGCAAAGAAAATTTTTGATAAATCATATAATTTAATCTCAAAATTAGGCTCTCCGCGGGCAATTGCATTCTCATTAAAAGGGCTTTATTACTACTGCAAAAAATTCCCAGACGAAGATAAAATTAAAAAAATAAGGGAAATGGCAGATTTTCTTGTTAAGATTTACAATGAAAATTGTTCAGAAGAATGGCAGTGGTTTGAAGACAGAATTACATACTCAAATTCAAGCCTGTCAGAAGCGCTTTTTTTGGCTTATGATATAACTAAAGACAAAAATTACCTTGATATTGCTGAAAAATCGTTTAAATTTTTGTCAGGGCTTGTTTTTATCAATAGATGCCTTCATCCAATCGGTGAAAACGGGTGGTGTAAAAGAAACGGTGAAAGGGCTTTTTTTGACCAGCAGCCAGTTGATGCTTCTACCATGACACAAACATGCCTTGTTGCATACAATATCACAAGAAATAAGGAATATTACAAAAACGCTGTTTTATCATTCAACTGGTTTCTTGGAAAAAATCATCTCAATCAGATGATGTATGACGAATCAACAGGAGGTTGTTTTGATGGTTTGTCTGCATATAATATTAATTTAAATCAGGGAGCAGAGTCTACTATTTCTTATCTAACAGCAAGATTGCTTCTTGAAGAAGCTAAACTAGAAATAAGTTAGTATTATTAGCAAAAAGGTTATTGTAAATATTTTGATTGAATAATTAATAAAAATAAATGATAATTTCTTCTGAAAATAGTTTATAATTATTTTATTATATTATTAAGGATAATCTCAAGTTAATAATTATATTGCAAAAATATAAAAATTAAATTATAATTTCCTACTTAATTTATTAAAATCAAGTCAATTTGTACTAATTAATTATAAATAAGTTAATCCCTTAAAATCAAACTTGAAGTCAATGGCTCTTCCAGAAAATTTTCTTATAAGTCTTTTTTTATCACCATAAAATAAAATGCTTCCCCCTCCGCCGCTGCCGCAAACTTTCGCAGCTTTTGCTCCGTTTTTCATTCCAATATTTATAATTTTCTGCAGTTGCGGAGAAACAGTTATATTGGAAAGTTTTTTTCTTTCTTCTGTCTCTTTGTTAATCAAATCTGCAAAACTATCCAAATCTTCTTTTAACAGGGCATTCTTCATTTCTTCTGCTATATTTTTTATCCTAAGCAAATTAGCTGTATTTTTTCCTTTAACAAGATTATCTATCATTGCCCTGTTTGAGCTTCCTGAATAATGTGACTGCCCTGAGTAAACTAAAATTAATTTATCATTAAGCTCTTTGATAAAATTATTTCTCAGATTTAATGGGTAAATATAAACTTTGTTTTTTGTAAATTTCATAAAATTTATTCCTCCAAAAGCAGATGCATACTGATCCTGTTTGCCATTGACAGAAGACTCTTTCACTGAATGCTCAATATTAAAAACAGCCTCTGCAATTTTTTCCTTGTTTGTGTGATGAGTTATTAAGGCTGTCCAGACAACATTCATGGCGCTCGAAGTTCCCAAACCGCTTGATGTGGGAATATCTGCATGATATTCAAGTTCTGTATGTTTTGAATCTGCAATCAGGGTGCCATAAACATATTTATTGATTGCTGCATTAAGGACATATCCTGTATATTTGGAGGCAAATTGTTCTATATCAGTTGTTCCTCCTGCAAAATCTATTCTTACAGGCGCTCTGACTTTTTTTATTATTTTATTCATTTTTCAATTTTTCTGAGATTAACAAACTTGCTCCCAATGTTCCTGGATGCTCGAGCTTGCTCCAGATAATTGGAGTTTCTTGCGGAAAAATAATATATTTTCTGGCTTCTTTTCTTATTCTGTTTAGAAAAGCCTCTCCTGCCTCTTTTATGCCTCCGTTTATAATAACAACCTCAGGGTCAAAAATATTAATAATCGAGCCCAAGCCCTGCCCCAAATAACAGGTAATATGCTCAAGAATTAAATCAGACTCGGGACTGTTCATCTTAATCAAGTCTTTTACTAATATTTCCTTTCCCAAGCTTTTTTTCATCATTTTTTTTGTATCTTTCCAGAGAGTTTCAAGAAAATTTCCATTATCAAGAACAATATGCCCCAATTCTCCAGCGTAATTTCGTCCAGTATAAACTTTTCCGTCAATAACTATTCCTCCGCCTATTCCGGTTCCAAGAGCAATTACAATAAAATTCTTTTTTTTGCATCCAAATTTTGCTTCTGCAAGCGCAACACACTGGACATCATTTTTAATCACAACCTTCTTCTTGAACTTTTTTCTTAACTCGGCTGCAAGATTATAATTTCTAAGCGGAATATTTGGAGGATTTTTTATAATTCCGTCTTTAAGAGGGCCAGGAGAGCCAACCCCAATTCCCTTGACATCTTTGGTTATAAGCTGTGAAATAGAATCCTCCATCTCTGAAATAAGCTGTTTTTTTTCTTTTGGGGTGCTTTTCTTTATATATTTTACAATTTTATTATTCTCAACGAGCGCCACTCTTAAATTAGTCCCTCCCAAATCAACTGCAATAACTTTATTTCCTACCATACTTATCCTCCATTCTTATCTCATCTTTCTCATCAAAATTACCATAAGAAATCTCTAAGACAGCAACTGGTTTTGATTTTGCAAATAGCCTGTGGGCTTTTCCTCTGCCTATTTTGACAATTTTTCCTTTGGCAATTGATTTTATTTTATTGCCCATTTGAATAAATCCATGTGTAAGAAAATACCATTCCTCACTTCTTTTTTTGTGGACTTGAAGGCTTAATTCCTGCATAGGATTAACTTCTATAATCTTAACAGTGCATTTCTTATTAAGAGCAAACTGCCTAAAATTGCCCCACGGCCTTTTCACCTCTTTCATAAGATTAATATGCTTTTGGCATTTAAAAATTTATTCATCAATTTTTCTGTTAATTTGCCTGCTCACAGAGATGCTGTTAATTAAAATTTATTCAATCAATAAATTTTAATACTCATTTGTTTTATGAATAGAAAAAGAGATAAGAATGAAAATACTTGAAAAAAGCAATTTAATGGAATTTTTAAAAAATCTTTCCAGTAAATATGAACTTATATCTCCTATTAAAGAGATAAATACAAAATTTCAAGTTATTAATAAGAGCAATTTTGACAGGATTTTTCTTGATAAAATAACAGAAGCGCCAGCCAAGTCTTTTTTTATTCCTGAAAATGAAGCCTTGCTAAATTTTGGAAAAAAGATTTCAGTAAAAGAAAGAAAAAGAATTATATTTGGACTGAGAAACTGTGACTTGAATGCAATTTATATTTTAGATAAGGTTATGCATGATGCAAATTATATAGAAAAAAGAAAGAATACAATTCTTATAGGATTATATTGTGAAAATCCTGATGAATACTGCTTCTGCAAAAGCATGGAATTAGAAGACAGTGAAAAAGTCAGTGATTTGTTTTTTTACAGCAAGGGAAAAAAATATTTTGTTTCTGTAAATTCTGAAGCAGGAAAAGAGATAGTTAAAAATTTAAAAGAAAGCTCTGAGAAATTGAAATTTAAAGTGAAAAATGAAAAAGAATTGAAAAACAAGGGTATAAAAAAACACTATAAAAATAGTATCTGGGAAAGCGATGCTGCAAAATGCCTTTCTTGTTCTGCATGCACTGTATACTGCCCCACCTGCAGCTGCTTTAATATTGAGGATAAAACAGAGATTAACTTCAAAGAAGGAGAGAGAGTAAGACAACAGGCTTCATGCCAGCTTAAATCATTCAGCAGGGTTGCTGGAGGAAAAGTTTTCAGAGATTCAAGGCTTGCAAGATTCAAGCATTTTATTTATCATAAAATTGTTTATTTTAAGGACCAGCATAACAAATATATGTGTGTTGGATGCGGAAGATGCCTGAGAGCATGCCCAACAAAAATAGACTGGGTAAATACTATAAATTTGCTTTTGGAAGAAGAAAACAGGAGAAAAAAATGAGTTATGATTCAGAAAAATACAAAATAACAGAAGCAAAAGAAGAAATAGAAGGTGTAAAATTTTTAAGAGTTAAATGCAATCTTAATCCCGCACCAGGACAATTTTTTCAGGCATCTATTCAGGGAATTGGCGAGTGCCCGCTTGCCCCATGCTCATATAACAAAGAATATCTTGAAATTCTTGTGAGAAATGCAGGCTCTCTGACAGGCAAAATATGCAGATTAAAAAAAGGAGATTTTATCTGGATAAGGGGGAATTATGGAAAAGGTTTTCCTCTTGACAATCTGGAGAGAAAAAATATTATATTAGTAGCAGGAGGTACAGGAATAGCTCCTGTTGCCTCATTTTTAGATTATATTGACAAAAACATAAAAAAACCCGGAAAAATTTTGGTTTATTTTGGATTCAGGGATGAAAAGCACATACTAGTTAAGAAAAAATTAAAAAAATGGAGCAGGAAATTCAGGATAACAATATGCTTGGATAAAAAAACAGAAAAAAATAATTATGAAGAGGGTTTTATAAATCAGATAATACAAAAAAGCAGGCTGAAAGCCAGCAACTATCTTGCTTTTATGTGCGGCCCAGAAGTAATGATGAAAAATGTTACAGAAACACTGAATAATCTGGGTATGAAAAATAACAGCATTTTTTGGAGCATGGAGAGAAGAATGGAGTGCGCAATGGGGAATTGCGGGAGATGCCTTATACAAGATGTTTATGTCTGCAAAGACGGCCCTGTTTTCAGATATGACAAAATCAAGCCAAAGCTTGATAATGAAGAATCAAGCAATAAAATACTAATAGATGGAAAATGAACTACCCCGCCCTAAAGGGCGAGGTATCTGAAAACAAAATGGTAATATCACAAATCAAGCCAAGGTTGAGAAGAAACAATGTAGTGAGCAACAGCTTCGCTAGTTGTATTTCCAACGCTC
>VGKQ01000032.1 GCA_016866995.1 Candidatus Pacearchaeota archaeon | reverse complement strand
CTGTAATCTCCAGACTTTTTCTTTTTCTCCGGTTGATTTATTTACTGCATAAGTAGTATAAGCTCGTTCTGTTAATTCAAGAACTTTCCTGCTTCTTCTTTCTTCTTCATAATCAGTTTTAAATCCCAGCATGAATTTTTCAGCTAAATTAGGTTTATAAGGTTATATGAAGCAGAAAATAATTGTTTAATTATAAAATTCATGGAAGTCCTTTAATATTATAAACAAAGATTTAAATTCTTAAATTTATTAATATAAGCAAGAAAAATGAGCTTTAAAATGCCAAAGTTTAATTATTGGGATGATAAACCACAGAGACAGCCAGTAAGCACTAACCAAAAAAATGAAGTGAGGATTAGACAAGAAGGCAGATGTAAGGATTGTGGGAAAGTTTTAGTTGTTACACATTTTCATCATGTTAAATATGTGGCAAATGGAGGAAAGAGTATGACAGGAAATTTAGTTGCTTTGTGCCCTGATTGTCACTCAAAAAGACATATAAGAGAAGCTGCTGAAAAAACAGATAAAAAAAGGAGAAGAAAACAAACTAATCCTTATAGTTTAAATCTACCCAGAGTAAATCTTCCTCGTTTGAGAGTATAATATTAAAGGGATATAATATATTATATTATCTAGAATATAAAAGTGGAGCCAGAATCTAAATAGATAATAGCTATGAACCACTTTTTTTAATGATAAATAACATGTACTTCAAGGGTTAATTTTCATAAACCCTTGAAGAGGCTCTCCACAGTCAAAGTAGATTTGTGTCAAGCCTCTCCTGGGCAAAAAGAGGTGATAATATATGTATGATTATGAAGTATTTAAACCTTTCGGTTTGTTGTAATTTTATAGTGACATCACTCTTTTATGGCTGGATTTTTTCTTTCTTTTGCCCGGAGATATTATATTTCCTGCAATTAAATTTATAAGCATTTGTGTTATCAGAAATATATGATGGAAAAAGAGAATAAAATCGGAAATGAGCATTTGTATGAGATGCTCACAAGCAATGAAATTGGATGGAGAGATATTATTTTTGACTTAGTTAATACAAGACAGCTTGATCCATGGGATATTGATCTAGCCTTGCTATCCCAGAAATATATTGAAAAAATTCGCGAGCTTGAGGAGGCGAATTTTTTCGTGTCAAGCAAAGTGCTTTTGGCTGCTTCTCTTATATTAAGATTGAAATCAGAAATTTTATTGAATGAATATATAAGAAGCATAGATGAAGTTCTATTCGGAAAAAAAGAAGAAGCCAAGAAATTCGAGAGAATTGAAATAGATGAAAATGAGCTTCCGCTTCTTTATCCTAAAACTCCTTTGCCAAGAATGAGAAGAGTTTCTTTGCAGGAATTAATGTCTGCTTTAAGCAAGGCAATAAGTACAGAAAACAGGAGAATTAAGAAAGAAATTATTGAGAAGCAGATGAAAAGAGAGGCTGAGATTGTGCTTCCTCGAGCTTCAAGAGCCAGCATCAAGGACAGAATAAGAAAAATATACTCTAAAATAATGACAATAATCAAAGCAAGGAAAACAAAAATCTCATATTCAGAGCTTGCAGGGAATAATAAAGAAGAGAAAATTGCGTGCTTTCTTCCTGTTCTTCATCTTGACAACCAGCAGAAAATTTGGCTTGAGCAGGAGAAGCATTTTGATGAGATTTATGTCTGGCTTTATCAGCATTATATAAAGCAGGAAAATGTAAAATTGCAGGCTCAGGAGCTTATTGAGGAAAAGAAAGCTGAAATAGCAGAACAGGCAGGATTTGAAAATCCTTTAGCTGGATTTTTTGAAGATGTCGGAAAATTATAATCTTATAAAATAACTATTATTAATACAATGAAAAAAAAGAGTATATTATATTTTGTCAAGAATTTTATTTTTTAGTTATTTTAATTGATATCTGCAACAACTTAATTTTTATAGTGAATAAATAATAATGGATTGTTTTACTTTTAAATTAATTAATAGCTGTACTTAACCTTTATTGATAACATTAATCAAACATCTTAATTATCTTAAAAAACTTTTAAACTATAATTAATTCCTATAAACCAATTTTATTGTAATTATAAGGATTATTAATTGTAATTTATTAAATTTATTTAGATTTGTATCAATCACCAATTATATTACAAGATAGCCTTCATTCTGCCCAAGATAAATAAATGCTTCCTTAAATGCAGAGATATCAGGATATTTTGCTTTTATCATTGCTGTATCTTCTGGAGAAAAAGTTGCTATTAAACTTGTATCCAGTATTCCATCTCCCTTGCTACTGAATCTTAAAGTTAATTCAAGCCCATCTTTAGATTGTCTTGGACAATCAACTTTTGCAGAATGCCCTTTCATATCTTTAACTAATTTTGCCTGGGAATTTTGTGAATCATATAATCTGAATTGCAT
The DNA here is from genome assembly GCA_016866995.1 of Candidatus Pacearchaeota archaeon. Taxonomy (GTDB): domain Archaea; phylum Nanobdellota; class Nanobdellia; order Pacearchaeales; family GW2011-AR1; genus VGKQ01. The sequence continues at coordinate 7,818 of VGKQ01000032.1, read as the reverse complement.
ATAAATTCAGAGAAATAGTTGTTTTTAAATAATATTGTGATTAATTATACTAATTTTTCAATCATCTCTTTCTCACTCAAAAACTCTTCTTTTCCTGTTTTCATATCTCTCAGCTTGAATTTTTTCTTTTTTACTTCATCGCTTCCAATAAATATAACTTGCGAGTAATTGTAGGAATTTGCATACTCTAATCCCCTGCTGATTTTGTCTGAAATTGAAACAATAATTTTATTTTTTCTCAGCTTTTCTGCTAACTCGCAGGCTTTTTTGTCCTGATTTATGCTTATAATCAAAACTTTTTTTCCTTCTTCCTTGATTTTTGCAAGTTGAGATAATCTTTCAAGCCCAAAACTTATTCCTGTTGACTGAATTCCATTGATAAGATATGAGCCTCCTCCTGCAATACTCTCTTTTCCTTTTGATATTCTAGCTTCATAGATGCTTCCGTTATAATAACTTAATCCGCGGGCGAGACTTGGCTTGAAAATTGGCTTGAAATTATAATTTTCACATATTTCAATCAGCTGTTTGAGTTCTTTGTATCCTTCAAATTTTTTAAAACTAGAGAGAGGTTTTCTTAAAATCTGGAATAATTTTACTATCTTGTCTTTTGAGATGAATTTTGCCATCTCTAATTTGATTAAATCTTCTCCCTGCTTTTCAACTTTATCCAGCTCGCGAAGAACATATTCTGAATTGTCTATCTCCAAACTTTTTATTACAGAATTTAGCAATTTTCTTGAATTTACTTGAATTTCTGCTTCAATTTTCAATTCTTTTAAAATTTTCGAGATGCAGGCTAAAACTTCTGCTTCTTCTTTCACAGAACTTGAAATTGCATCTATATCACACTGAGTAAACTGGCGAAATCTGCTGCTTGATGTTGGCTCATCTCGGAATACTTCTCCTATTTGATATCTTTTATATGGAAGTTTTTTGTTCTGAGAAATTCTTTTTAGCGGGAAAGTTAGCTCGTATCTCAAAGCCAGCTTTCTTTCGCCTTTATCTTTTAACTTGAAGATGTCTGAAACTGCTTCATCAAATTCATTTTCTCCTTTTGCAAAATCTTCAAATTCTACAATAGGAGTTTCTGCTGGCTCAAATCCATAGAGCTTGAAATTATCTTCAATTATTCTTCTGATTTTTGCCCTTTTTTCAGCTTCTTGTCCTGTGAAATCTGAAAATCCTTTAACTGGTTCGCTTGTTGTTTGTGTCATTTTTTACTTTCCTCTTTTGATTTATTTAGTTTTTCTTGATTTATTAATGTTTTCTTAGCCTCTTCTATTGCTAAATCTACAGCTTCTTTAGGGGTTTTTGCTTCTATAATTTTTCTTCTTTTTCTTTCATCAAGATAAGTATTTGCTAACTTATCACTCCACCCCCCATAACCTTTTATCGCAATCATTGGGATATTTAATTGATAAGCGATTGCTATTTCTGTTAATGTTCCAGAGCCCCCTCCTATAGAAATAACTGCATCACAACTATTTACAAGAACAAATTCTCTACCTCCGCCTCTTTCTAATCCGCTTGGAATTACTATATCAGCATTCTCCTTGTCATAAATTTCTTTCCCTTTTCCATAAGTAATTCCAATTATAATTCCATTAGCTTTTTTTGCTCCTCTGGCTGCTGCAGTTGATAAACTATCATAATCTTTTTCGGCTCCATAAATGAGAATATTTCCTGATTTTGCGATTAATTCTCCAATTAATTCTGCTGTTATTTCTGCTTGTTTAGAATAATTTAAATTAGCAGCACTTCCCATAACTCCAATTTGTAACTTTCTGTTCATTTTCCTATATACTTAACTGGCCTCCCTAATTTACTTAAATCATACCCCTCTTGCCATAATCTGCCAACTAGTTGAATATTAAATCTTTTGCATACTTTTGCTACTGCTTCTCTATTTTCTGGAGAGATAGTTGCCCATTTACATAAATTCTCCCAGTAAGGAATAAATTCTCTTCTTCCATTTTTAATTCCAGTATTTCTTCCGTCTATTCCAATTAAATCCCTTAATTCAATCCAATCATAAAAATTAAATAAATTTAATACAGTTACTTTTCTTGCTTCTTTTAATCTACTATTTGCATCATTGCTGGAAATCCCTAAAACAATTTCCTCAATTTCCACTCCTTCTTTAGATAACAAGTTGCTTATATCAAGAAGTGTTGTGCCTTCAAATGCCCCCACATCTACAAGTATAATTTTTTTATATTTTTTCATTTTTTTAGCTTGTTCTTTAAGTGGCAAACTGCCTGGTCTTTCTGCAATTCTAACTTCTCCTGTTTGCGGATTTGTTTGTCTTGTTACTTCTAAATAATCTTGTGCATTTGGAACATAAACTCTGTCTAAGCTTATAACAGGAAATTTATATTGAGATAGTGCTGATTGTATTTGTTGTGATACATTTAATGCTCTGATATCCAATCTACAAATATTTGGCGGAATATACTGCCAGAATTCTTGCAGGAATCTATCTTCCAGCCCATTTACTCCTCTCTTTGTTCTTTTACTTAATTCAAACCCCACTTTTCTCTCTAAAGTTTCTACCAAATCTCGCGATACTAAATATGTGAATACAACCACTGCCTTGTTCAGCTACCATGTTATCCTCCTAGAAACAGGGCGATAGGAGAGAATCGAACTCTCGCCTAAAGTGCCACAGACTTTCATGCTGCCATTACACCACAATCGCCATTTATATTTATATTTAATTAAAGAAGGTATAAAAATATTACCTCTATTAATATTCAATAACCCAAAATTAAATAAATTGCCTAATTGATTTGTTGCATTAATTACAGAATTATTAGTTGTTAATTTATTATTAGAATTTAGAAAGCTCTGGCTAGTAAAATCTCTACCTGAGATGAACTAACCTCCCTATATTTATGCTTTCCATGATTTCACAAGTTTTTAATAGCTTAAAAATCTTTGCTTTTCATGAAAAACAAGCATTTTACCCTGATAATATCAGCAGTATGCATAGTGTTTTTTATATTCCAGCTTGCAATTCCAGCATTCACAGATGCTTTTGTTCTCAGTCAATCCTCTTGGATTGAGCCGTGGAGATTTATAACTTCAATTTTTCTGCACGGAAGTTTCTCGCATATTCTATTTAATTTGTTTGCATTAGTTTTATTTGGATTAATACTTGAATCAATAATAGGAAGCAAAAAATTTCTGATTGTATTTTTTGCTTCTGGAATTCTTGCAAATCTGATTTCTGTAAATTTTTATTCTTCCTCACTTGGAGCTTCTGGTGCAATATATGGAATTCTTGGATGTCTGACTATCCTCCGCCCTAAAATGACTGTCTGGGTTTATAATCTTCCTATGCCTATGTTTGTTGCTGCTGTTTTATGGATTTTTGCCGGAATATTTGGCATTTTCAATCCGTCTGGTGTTGGGGATATTGCTCATTTGTCTGGAATTGTGGTTGGCTTTTTATTTGGTGTTTTCTTTAGAGATAAATTTAGAGAGCAAAGGCAGATTAAATACAGAATAAATATTCCTGAAAATTCTATGAGAAACTGGGAAAATAATTGGATGAGATAAATATGCCCCCTCCTACTCGCAGTTTCAACATTTCCTGCGATATAGAGTTTAATTTATGAAATCTCAAAAATGTAAATTTTTGATGACTGTCAAAATTCAGTGAATTTTGAAGCTGCTCGATTCGAACCATCGATGCTCGACTCCAAAAACCGGATGAGAATATAATTGAGGGATTTCTGAGGAAATCCCTCTTTATGCCCCCTCCGGGATTTGAACCCGGGTCAAAGCCTTTCTTCAAATTTCGAAAGGGCTTTATCCATAGCCTTTATTTCCTCTCGGAAAATAAATTTGGCCACTAGACGAAAGGGGCAAAGCACCTTGCAGATGCAAACAATGTTGATTAAAAGTTCCGTCCAAAACTTTTAATGTGCTTAGTATTACTGAACCCAACTTCTTTTAAAAATCTTGCTACATGCTCTTTTTTAGCTATCTTTTATTAATGTATAACTTTAAACATTAATTATTTAGTATTATGTTTCTTTTATTATTTTTTTATAAATTAGAACCTGAATTTTCTTGCATACTCACCAACAACCGGAACAAGTTTTTCTTTTCCTGACAGGGCATAAATCCAGCTTAGAAGCCAGATAATGAAAGTTATTATAATAACTGCAAAGTTGATTATTGCTCCTATTATTGGAATTATGAGAAGAATTTTTGCAGCAACACCTAAAATTGCACATACTATAAAAATAACTAGAGATTGTTTTGCATAAAACATAACATACTTGTCATCTTTTTTTGCAATCAAAGCTATGACAAATCCGATTATGCTGAGAAATGTGGCAAGAAATGCAAATATAATCTTGTCATCTTTTTTGCTTGATTTTTCTCTTTTTGGCATAATATTTTCATATTTTTTTGTTATTTAAAGCTTTCTCAGCAAGTTTTAAATATATCCAAGAACTGAAAAATAAGTGAGCCTGTAGCTCAGTCTGGTTAGAGCATCGCTCTTATATGAGTTTGCCTCATTAGAGGCAATTTCTCACAGAGGAAATCTGAGAGAGGCGAGGGTCCACGGTTCAAATCCGTGCAGGCTCATTTTATTGCAATTCCTTAGAATTGTGGTTGGATTTGAACTTGTAGGAGACCAGAAAATTCCTCAGTCAGGAATTTTAGGGTGCTCAGAAATACGAACGAGCAGAGAGGATTTCTGACATAAGAAGAACTTTAAGTTCTTGGGTAGCTGGAGCCTCAAAAATCTTTTATGGATTTTTGATGGCATTCAGAAATTTACATTTCTGATGTAACTAGAACCAGCTGGAGGTTCTAGGTTCAAATCCGTGCAGGCTCACTCAAAATTTAGTATATAATTTTTGAGCAACTAGTAGTGATTTTTCAATAGAAAATTATTTAATGCCGGGAAAACTAGCTAAATTATGGAATTTGACGAGCTAAGAAATAAATGGCTTGAACTAGTAAGGCTGACAAAACTAGACGAAGCTGATTCTATTTACTGGAATGATATATTTCCTGTTGTTGAAAAAAGATTTCTTGAACAAAATAAAATACAGGGATATGACTGGCTTATACTTCCTTCTGGGTTAGAAGTTTCATATTATATTCTTTTGATAAAAGCAATAAATCCTAAAAACATTTATTTTCTTGGCACTAAAGAATTCAAAGAGCATTTTCTTGATAAGATTATAGCCAAAACAGGAATAAAACCTTCTCAGTATATTATTGATACTTTAGATTATAATGAGATGGATGTTGCAGATGTTTACAATAAAATAAGAGAGAGATTGGATTTATTTTATAATAAAAAAGTTATTCTTGATTTGACAAGAGGGAAGAGAATAATGTCTGTTGGGGCAGGAATTGTCGGGGCTTTTTTTGGATTTGACTTGGTTTATATTGATGAAGACTGGCTTGATGATATCAAGAGAGGAATGCCTGGGACAGAAAAACTAGTACCATCAAAAAATCCTTTTGATGTTTTTGGTGATTTGGAAGGGCAGGAAGCACGAGAATTATTCAATAATTATAACTATGGGGCTGCATTATTTTTTTACAAGAGATTAAAGGAAAAAGTTGCTGATTTCAGGAAAATAGAAATTGAAGAAATCATGTCAGAAGCTTATCTTCACTGGAATTCTTTTAATTTCAAGGCAGCATTTTCAAAGTTTGAACTGCTAATCAGAAAATCAAGCCAGTATAATATAAAGCTTGACAGCAGATTATTAAATAATTTTGAAGTTATCAAGATTCTTGGCTCGCTTGACACTGGAAATCCTGAAAAAATAGATGATATTTCTAATTTGCATATTATTATTGATTTGTATGCAAACTCATTGAGGAAAGCAGAAATTCATTCTTTTGATGATGCATTAAGCAGGCTTTACAGAGTTCTTGAGCTTATTTCTCAGTACAGATTAAGAAGCTATGGCATAGAAACATCGCGTCCTGAACTAAAAAATATAACCGAGGATTACAAAAAAATTGTAAAAGATATTTATGGGATTGAAAAAGACACTCCTCTTGAAATTGGACTAAAAGATGGTTATATTTTTCTTTATATATTAAAAGATTATATTGTTGAAAATGACACTCTTGATGATTTAAGAAAAATGTTTGGAGTAATCAGGACACGGGACACATCTATTATTGCGCATGGGTTGCAATTAGCAGGAGAGAATGCGTTTAAGAGCATGGATGTTCTTGCAAAAAAATATATAAATAGATTATGCATAAAACTTGGAATTAGTTTTGAGAATATTTTAAAACAGCATACTTTTATCAAGCTAAGCTTCTGAATCTATAAATGCCCAATTCTTCCAGAACCCAGTATCTTCTAATGGAGGACAGCTTCTTCCGGGATAAATTGAAAGAAAACCGTGCTTTCCTTCTTCTTCTGGCTTTAAAGGGCCTGCTACTATGACTAGATATCGTGTTTTTCTTTTTGGAATTCCTCTAACAATATTAACCTCATGTATCCCGTCTCTTTTTACTCTTCCTATTTCTATATGTTTTGGAACCTTGCTTAGCATAATAACTCCTTCAAGCCCTATTGGAAAAGGGGCTTCAACTTCAAGCACTATTTGTTGTCCCCTATATTTATCCTTAATTTTTTCATATGCATAATCTACAATATCTCGTGCCTGAAGTTCTCCTATAAAAGTAGAGCCAACTGTTCCGCTCCCTTTAATATGCCTATTTAGATGTCCTATAAATTCTGGGTCGTATTTTACAAAATCTCTTTCAAAATCAAATCTCTTAATCATTTTACATATTCTCCCAGGCGTCTATTCTTTGCCAGTATTCACTTGCCTCTTCTACTCTTGCATTTTGGGCAACATAATTCAAGACATCTGCAAGAAGAGAATACATTTGTTCTGCATGAGACAGCAAGCCAGAAACTTCAAGATATTTTGGCTTAGCCATTTCTGCCCGTGATTTTGGATGCAGCCTTAGTTCTACTTCTGCTTCTCCTACTCTGTCATTTATTACCCTGACAAGTTTTGCAGCCATTTCTTCAAGTGCGCATGTTGTATCTGAAACAAATGTTGGATTTTGCTTTCTTCCAAAAACGTCAACAAGCCTTTGCATTTCTTCTATCTTTATTTCTAATCCAGCAGGAGATATTTTAAGCTGTCTTACTCTATGTTGTGTGGAATACCAGCTGCAGACAGGAGGATTGGAATATCTTGCCATTAAAGCTTTTCTATGCTTTGGATCTCTCCACATAAGCAGTTCTGCCAGCCTCTCTCTTGCAAATCTCAAATCCACTTCATGCAAGTCAACTCGCGGACCTTCTGCACCCCCTTCCCTATAAACTTCCATATGAGGATTTCTTATAAGAAGCTTGCCTATGTGAATCTTGCTTAATTTTCCTAATCTCGAACTTTCAACATCTGCCAGAATTAAACTTCCTCCTGCATCCTTAACAAGCAGAGTAGGATATTGCCTATTTATAGATTTTGAGTGGCATTGCGCTCTTTTAAACTGCCCTAATTTGTGCTCTGTTTCTATTTCAACTATTCTAGGTTTTCCTGTTTCTCCAGTGTAGCCTGAATCTATAAGATGGTATGTTGGCATGTTTATCCAGAATCAGGTTTCTGAACAACCACCACCTCATGAAAATACTTAATTTAGGCATATATAAAGTTTTTTATGCTCTTCTTTTTTGTGTTATCCAGAAATAATGTTACCTCGATAACACACATAAGCTCTAATAAACAAGAAGAGCTTATGAAAAAGCTAAATACCAAAAAGATAAAATGGATCGTAAAGGAGGGCGATAAGAGAGAACAG
>VGKQ01000031.1 GCA_016866995.1 Candidatus Pacearchaeota archaeon | reverse complement strand
TAAAGATTTAGAAAAAGATCCATGGATTTTGACAATTCTTAACCCCGGTACAGATATTGGATTCATGGAATTTTATGCTGCTGCTGTAATTGGTTCTGATCAGCATAGGGTTATAAGAACACTAAAACGGGCTTGTTAAAAACAATTATAAATATCTCTTTTGTATTTAATTTATGAAAAAATCTGAAAATGAGATAAAAAAATTTATTGATGAGCATACCAAGAAGATAAAGCCACTTTTTAAAAAATACACACTTGCATACTGGGAAGCAACAAGTTTTGGAAAAGAGGAAGATTATGCAGAATATGAGAAACTTGCTCTTGAACTTGAAAAGATATACAACAACAAGGAAGATTATGAGAAAGTCAAAAAATTCAAGCAGGAGAAAATTGAGGACAAACTAATTAGAAGGCAGATTGATATTTTGCATAACTCATATCTTTCTTCTCAAGGAGATATCAAGCTTATTGAAAGAATAGTTAATTTATCAACTAAAATTGAGAAGAAATTCAACACTTATCGGGCTGAAGTAGATGGAAAAAAGCTGACTGACAATGAGATAAAAAATATCCTGAAAATAGAGTTGAATTCAGAGAAATTAAAAAAGACATGGGAAGCAAATAAAAAACAAGGAGAATTTGTTGCAGGAGAAGTAATTGAGCTTGTAAAATTAAGAAATGAGCTGGCAAGAAGCCTTGAATTTAAGAATTATTATGAGAGAAACTTGCAATTAGGAGAACAAAAACCAGAAGAAATTCTTGAGATATTTAAAGAACTTGAAAAACTGACAGACACTCCTTTCAAAAAATTAAAGGAAGAGATGGATGATTTTCTTGGGAAGAGATATAAAACTAAAAAACTTGAGCCGTGGCACTATCAGGATTTGTTTTTTCAGGAAGGACCTGAAATATTTAAATTTGATTTGGACAAGTATTTTTATACAGATGTTGTTGAAAAAGCAAGAAAATTTTATAATGAAATTGGCTTGCAAGTAGATGATATTCTTAAGAAAAGTGACTTGTATGAGAGAGAGGGAAAGTATCAGCATGCTTATTGCATGGATATTGACAGAGAAGGAGATGTGAGAATAATGGAGAATGTAAAAAATGATGAGAAATGGATGGAAACAAGTTTGCATGAGCTTGGACATGCTGTATATAACAAGTATATTGACATGAAACTGCCTTTTTTGCTTATAGATTCTGCACACACTTTTACAACAGAGGCAATTGCAATGCTTTTTGGAAGACAAACCAAGAATATTAATTTTATAAAAAGATTTTCTGATATCAAGTTAGAAAATGAACATGAGATAAGAGAAGAAACAGAGAAAATGCTGAAATTAAGGCAGCTTGTATTCTCAAGATGGGCTCAGGTTATGATGCATTTTGAAAAAAGCATGTATGAAAATCCAGAGCAGGACTTGAATAAGCTGTGGTGGAATCTTGTCAAGAAATTCCAGCTTATTGATTTCTCTAGAAATAAGCCAGACTGGGCTTCCAAAATTCATTTAGTTTCTGCCCCTGTTTATTATCATAATTATCTTTTAGGAGAGCTTCTTGCTTCACAGCTTCATGCTTATATCTGCAGGAATGTCCTAAAAACAAACCCGCAAGAAGCTGATTACTCTGATGTTAGAATTGGAAAATTTCTTGTGAAAGAAGTTTTTGCACCTGGAAAAAGATATACATGGGAAGAGCTGATTAAAAGAGCAACAGGAGAGAATTTGACTGCCAAGTATTTTTCCGAGCAATTCTGTGATAATTAAATAAAAAATTAATAATTCATTAACTTAATAAAATAATTTAATTAATGCTAATTGACATAATAAGGGATTATTGCTTAATTTTATGGTTGATGTTAAGCTAATTAATTGAAATTGACTTTAAACTTAAAAAATTATGACAGACAATAGTTTTTTAAGCATAATATCTTTATTTTAGCTATGGAAAAGTGGAATAGAAAAAAGCTGATAAAAGAGTATATTGAATTTTTCAAGAGCAAGAAACATAAAGAAATTGCAAATTTTTCACTTGTTCCTGAGCATGATTCAACTGTATTATTTACAACAGCAGGAATGCATCCTCTTGTTCCTTTTCTGCTTGGGCAGAGGCATACTGCTGGAAAGAGGCTTGTGAATGTGCAGAAATGCATTAGAACAGGGGATATAGATGAGGTTGGAGATGCTGTTCACCATACTTTTTTTGAGATGCTTGGAAACTGGAGCTTGGGAGATTATTTTAAAAAAGAGGCAATTGACATGAGTTATGAATTCCTCACAAGAATTCTCAAAATACCAATAAAAAATTTATCTGTCTCGTGTTTTGCAGGAGACAAAGATGCTCCTAAAGATGAGGAATCAGCTAAAATCTGGAAAAATTTAGGAATTAAGAAGATAAAATTTCTCCCAAAATCAGATAACTGGTGGATAGCTGGAGAAACAGGTCCATGTGGCCCAGACACAGAAATGTTTGTTAATGGAGTTGAAATCTGGAATGATGTTTTTATGCAGTATAATAAGACAAAAGAAGGCAGATACGAAATACTAAAACAAAAAAATGTAGATACAGGAATGGGAGTTGAAAGAACACTTGCAATTCTGAATAACTTGGATGATAATTATCTTACTGACTCATTTCTTCCAATAATAAAAGAAATTGAGAAATTATCTGGAAAAAAATATGGGAAAGATGAAGGAGAAACAAGGGCAATGCGAATTATAGCAGACCACATCAAAGCATCTGTTTTTATTATTGCAGATGGTATTTTGCCTGGAAATGTTGAGAGAGGTTATGTCCTCAGAAGATTAATAAGAAGAGCTGTTAGATACGGGAAAGAGCTTGGAATTAAGGATAATTTTACTTGTAAAGTTGCAATTCCTGTGTTTCAGATTTATGATGATTATGAGATTTTGAGAAAAAATAAAACTAAAATTACTGAAGAGCTTGAGAAAGAGGAAGAAAAGTTCAGGAAAACAATTGAAGAAGGATTAAAAGCAGCTGAAAAATTATTCTCAGGCAAGATTCCAATTGAAAGAAAAAAATTTATAAAATTAATGCAACTGCCAAATCATCAAGAGATATTAAAGGAATTATGGAATAAAAAAAGAGAAGGCAAAGATTACTCAATAAAAGAAGCAAATATTTCTGAAAAAGAAATAGATAATGCCACAATAACAGGAAAGGAAGGATTTTTGCTTTATCAAAGTTTTGGATTTCCAGCCGAAATGATATTAGAATTATCAAGAGAAAAAAATCTGTTATTTTATAGAGGGGAGTTTAGAATAGAACTTGAAAAGCACCAGGAATTATCAAGAACATCAAGTTCTGGAGTTTTCAAATCAGGATTAGCAGATTCAAGCGAGGAAACAACAAAACTGCACACAGCAACTCATCTTCTTAATCAGGCATTAAGAGAAATCCTGAAAGAAGATATACACCAGAAAGGAAGCAACATAACAGCAGAAAGATTGAGATTTGACTTCAATTTTCCGAGAAAATTGACAGCAGATGAACTTGAAAAAGTTGAAAATCTTGTGAATAAGAAAATAAAAGAGAAACTTGATGTGAAATGCGAGGAGATGAAACCAGAAGAAGCAAAAAAATCAGGAGCACAGGGTGTTTTTGACTCAAAGTACAGGGAAAAAGTGAAAGTTTATAGCATAGCAAATTTCTCAAAAGAAATTTGCGCTGGTCCTCATGTAAAAAATACAGGAGAGCTTGAAAAATTCAAGATAATCAAGGAAGAGGCAGTTGCAGCTGGTGTGAGAAGAATAAAAGCTATTCTTGAGTAATTTTATTAATTTATTTTTAGGTAATCTTGCACTAACTATTTTAAGTTATATAATTAAATTATACATCTCTACAATTTACAATCAAAATTAACTATTATAATCAAATTAATTTGTTTATGATATTAGATAATAAAGAGCTAATCTTGAAAATAGCTGAAGATTTTTAAATTAAAAATCTTCGCGAGATAACTCGCAGGCAACATATTCTAAAATAGCTTCTTCTTCAGCTCGTTTTATAACTTTTTCAGAAAGAACATAAACATGAGTTCTTCTCCAGTTATTATTGAATGATTTTGCATTTCTTTTTATCCACTCCAACATTAAAGCTTCTAAGTCTTTTGAATTTCTGCTTCTTGCCTGTGCATAACTGCTCATTTTTCTCCGCTCGATTTCTATGTAAGCTTGGAATGCTTCTGAACAAGAATTATAAACAATTTTTCTTGAACTTCTGTCAAAATGACATTTTCCCCTGTTAGAAGCAAGCTCTTTTCTAAGCTGTTTTGCCTCTTTTCTTCCGAACATTGATGCAAAACTTTCCATCATAAATACATACAAGTTTTATTATTAAATTTTTTCACTAAAAAAAATATTCTGAATATTTTACATATTGATTTTAACATATATTTTCCAGTATATATGTGTTTAAAAACAGAAAAATAATAATTGAAACATGGCACTTTTAGAACCTGTTTTAATTCAGGCAACAAATTTAGGTGACGCATGGTTTCAATGCTTGCATAGATTAATAAGAGGACCTGCTCATGAATATACAATAACAAGGGGGAGTTATGCAGGGCAAAAAAGAAGAGAATTTGATTTTGTAACAGTGCATATTGCTAATCCTGGAGAGAGACCTCTTGCTCCTATCATGCCTGAAGGCTCTGGAATTCCTCCGCCTACTGATGAGAATTATATTAACAATCAGTATCTCTTGTATTTATTAACAGGAGAAAAAAAACCAAATGAAGATTATACATATGGAGAGAGATTAGTCAGTCCTATATTAAGATTAGAAGGAAAAGAGATTCCAATGGGAGTAAACCCCTTAGAAGAGTTAGTTAAAATGTATAAATCTCAAGGGTATGGAACAAATCAAGCAACTCTTGAAATTGGAATGCCTTCTGATATTATTTTAAAAGATCCACCTTGTTTGAGATTAATTGATACAAGAATAATGCAAGGGAAATTGCATATTATAGTTTATTTTCGTTCTTGGGATTTATGGGGTGGATTTCCAGCAAATCTTGGAGGATTACAATTAGTAAAAGAATATATTGCAAGCGAGGTAGGAGTAAAAGATGGGGAGATGGTTGCTTGCAGTAAAGGGCTTCATTTATATGATTATGCTTGGCCTCTAGCAGAAGCGTTAACACAACAAAAAAGGCAGCCTGTTAAAGAAATGTAATCAATAATGCTAAAAATACTTAAAATCTATTAAATTCTTAATTATTATGGAAGATTCAGATAATTTTACAAGAAATCTTGCATATGCCGGAGCTGCAATTCACGGGCTTTGTGCAATATTAGCAGGAGTTTGGCTTGATATAGACTCTTTTAGAAATTATCCTGCCTTTCCAACTTATTTTGATTTGGGTTTTGCTGTGTATAATGTTACTTTTTTTATTCGGGATGTTAATATAGGACTTGATTATACTAAATTATCAGCAGCAGTATAATTTTTTTGATTTTTCTTGCAATTTGCCAAAAGGATTTCCCTCTTTGATGACATTTTTTATCATTTCCTTGTTCTCGCGAGTTTCTTTTCCACTTTCAACTAGAACTTTTCTTGCTTTTTTGAGTGCGTCACATAACTTCAAGTTAAGAGGGCATTTTTCCTCGCATGCCTTGCATAAAGAACACTCATAAATAATTTTGTCATAAACTTTTTTATCAAGAATAATTGCTTTTCCTCTTGGAGATAGGGTTTCCTCTCTCATAATCTTGAATACAGGGCAGAGAGATTTGCACATTCCGCATTTTATGCACTTTGAAACAATTTCCTCAACTTCCTCGCTCGGGTTTTCAATCTGCATTTTATATTTTCACTCCTAAATTTTTTAAATCATGAACAAGCTGATTGTTATTTTTGAACAAGATTGTATGCATTCCTAATTTTTTGGCTGGGATAAGATTTTCCTTAAAATCATCTATAAAAACAACTTCTTTTGAGATAATTTTTTCTTTTTTAAGCTTTTTTAAAAGAAGCCCGAACATTTTAATAGATGGTTTAATCATAGCCAAATCGCATGATTTCAAGTTTATCTTAAAATATTTGTATATTTTCCTTTTTTCCCTTAGCACATCATGCCCGTGCGAGACATTAGTTAGTGTGCCTAAAAAATAATTTTTAGAGAGATTAACAAGCATTTTTTTACTGCTTTTTTTTAATATAATCTGCTTGCTTCTGATAGCCTGCCACTTTTTAATAAATTTTGGAGGATTAATTTTCATTTCTTCTGCAAGTTTAATTTCATACCAAAAATCTTTCTTTTTTCTTTTAAGAGCCTGCCAGATATATTTTTCTCTTGCTTTTTTGAATTTTTCAAGATTAAATTTAAATGTTCTTGCCAGCTTTTGATAGTGTTTTTTACTTTCTTCTCTGCATAAAACTCCGCCAATATCAAAAATTACTGCCTTAATTGCCATTTTTTGCCTCTTCCTGATTTATTTTCTCCTGTTCATCAATTTTTTTTATTGCTTCTTCAACCCTCTCATTTCCGCGTGTTTTTTCTGTTTTTTCTTTTTCTTCCTGCTCATCTTTTCCTTGAGCTATAACTTTATTGCAGTTTATCTTGCACTCAGGGTCATATCTCTTTTTTATTCTTTGAATTAGTTTTCTTTCCATTGGCTCTACAAACTCTCTTTTTCTTAGTCCAATTCCGTGTTCTCCTGACACCTGCCCGTGAATGCTTTTTATATATTTCATTAATACTTTAATTCTTTCATCATCATTTTTTTGAAATACAGGATGAATTATTCCAGAACCAAGATGCCCAAAATACGGAATTTTTCCAGATTCAAGAAATTCTCCAAGTTCAGAAAACTTGTGAATAAAAATTTTTGGGTCTTCAATTCTTGTAAATCCAAGTTTGGCAAGAGAAGGATAAACTTCATCCCTTAGCTTCATTATTTCATGATATTTTTTTCCTTTTAATTCTCCTTCATCTGACTCGAATTCCACAATTAAGTGATATCTTCCTTCCAAGCCAATAATGCTTGAAGTTATCTTGTCAAGAAACTCAAGAGCAGAAACACTATTCATTAATTTGAACTTGGCGACAGAATGATAAATATCATCAAGCTCATCAAATGCAAACAAGCTTGCTGTTCTGGATTTTTTTTCCACAACTTTCAATTTTGCTCGAGTTATTATTCCTGTAATTCCTTCCATTCCTGCAAAATCAAGCAAACTTGCCTTATTTATTTTTATTATTTCGCCTTTTCCTGAAACTGCTTCAATTTCTTCAATCCAATTGGATGTTCTTCCGTATTTTACAGCTCTGCTTCCTACTGCATTTGTTGCAATCATGCCTCCGATTGTGCAGACTTCGTGGCTTGAAGGATTTACTGGAAATTCGAGATTATATTTTCCGAGTTCAGAATTAAGCTCGTCAAGAATTACTCCTGACTCGACTTCAACTATTCTTTTGTCTCTATCAAGATTGAGAATTTTGTTCATCTTGCTTATATCTAAGACAATATCATTATCAGGAACAGCTCCTCCAACTAATCCTGTTCCTGCTCCGCGAATTGTGAATTTGCTTCCAATTTTGATTAATCTTGAAATTTCCTCTGCTGATTTCGGGAAAATTATATTTGAAGCTGTTCCTTCAATCATGCTTGCATCTGTTGAGTATGCTATCAAGTTTATGTTTGTTGTTTTTCTTGGCATTTTATTCTAAATTTTCAAGCTGTTTAGTTAATTCAGCAATATTATCAAATTCAATTATCTTATCAGCAATCTCTCGTAAAAAAGTTGTCTTAATTCCTTTTTTAATTGCAAGTATGAATTTTTTATTTTTTGCTTTTGCATATCCTATTTCAAGTAACATTCCCTCACTTTTTTCCTCTGATTTTATAAATGCAAGTATGCAGTCAGAATTATTAAGTTCATCAAGAGCATGTTCTAATATTTGCTTATTTGTAAATTTATTTAATTTGTAAAAATCCTCGCTATTAAATGAACAATAATTATTATGCCTTGATTTTTTTAAACTTAAACATAATTTTTCAATTATTTCTTTTAATTCTTCTGTTTTTTCTCCTGTAAACCTATATGACAAGAAGATTTTCATGCTAACTGCAAGCCTCCAGGATTTTTTCATCCTGCTTTATTTCTTTTACACATGTTTTTCCTGGTTTCAAGCCAAGAGCATCTGCAACAACCCAAGAAAATTCTAGAACTTGCAAATCAGAAAATCCATCAGAATTTTCTTCAAGATGGGCAAAACATAGAGGACATGTTGTAATTATCTTGTCAGCCCCAACTTCTCTTGCCTGCTCTATTCTTTTCTTAGCAATCTTGTCTGCTAATTCTGGATTATTTGCTTTTAATCCTGCACCTCCGCCGCAGCATAATGCGTTTTCTCGAGAATTTTTCATTTCAATAACCTCATATCCCAGTCTTTCAAGTATTTCTCTTGGCTCACTGTAAATATTAGAGTGTCTGCCAAGATGACAAGGGTCATGGTAAGTTGCTCTTTGCTTTATATTATACTTAATATTTTTTTTCCTTAAATAATTAAGAATTGTTATTGTTACATGCTCGACTTCGATTTTCCAGTCTTGAAGGATGTTTTTATATTCTTTAAAAGTTTTGTAACAGGCAGGGCAGTTTGTTATTATCTTTCCTATATTATGCTTTTTGAATAATTCAAGATTTTTTCTTGCTAACTTGATGCCTTCTTTCTCGTAACCTGCATTAAAAACAGGACTTCCGCAGCACAATTCATCAGGAAGCATAATAAAATCTATTCCAATTTTCTCAAGTATTTTTTTGCAGTTTTCTGTTTCTGGCTTGAGGACAAACTTGCTAAGACATCCTGGATAGTAAAGGATATTTTTTCCTTTAAGCATAGATAAAATTCCCATAATTTTGCTATATTTTTAGGCTATTTATAATTTTCCTAAATACAAGAAGATATAATCTGCTGTACAGAACTAGTAGGCATATTTTTGCTTGCATTAAGTATCTCAATTCCCAAAATTCTTCCTTCTGAATCCAAATCTATATTCAACGAATCATTTAAGGAAATTGTTTTCTTAACTTCTCCTGGAGAAATCTCTTTAAAATAAACAAATGCTGCATCTATATCTTTATCAAATTCAATTCTCATAAATAATATACTGTTATTACCTTTATATATTTTATTTTATTAATATAAACAACTTTCAGCATTTTTTCATTAATTTTTTTATATGCTTCAATTTCTTCACCTCTTTTAATAGTATATTCTGAGAATTCTATTGCTTCTGTAACATTTTTTTATTAATTCCTCTTTCTGATATCCTTTTCTTGGCATGATTTGAATATTCTACTTTCATTTATTAAATAAATTCATAAGCATATAAAAAAGTTTGTATTTTTTAGAAAAACCCAAGCAACATAGCCAAGCCCAAGCCAAGCATAACTAATCCCATTATCAATCTCAGCCACTTTCTCTTTTCAACTCTTAATTTCTCGGCTTTCTCAGCAGAAACTCCAAAGTAAACAGCAAGCAAGATAATAATAAGAGGAAGGACAAATATTAAATTATACAGAAGAAGATACGGAATTGCGAGATTATAAGCATTCTTGGCAATTAAGGTTAATATAGCAAGATAAACTCCGCCAGTGCAAGGAAGCTCGAACATTGATACAAGTATACCAAGAATAATTACAGCCGGCAAACTCGCTTTCTGAATATATTTTTCAATTGTTCCTTTTCTTGATTCAGGAATTGCTAGAGAAAAGCCCTTGCCATACCAGAAGAAATCCTTGATATTAATTAATCCAGCTCCAATAGAAATTAATGCAGCAAGGTAAAAAATATTTCTAGTCCAGCCCAGAGATTGTATTGCAGTTAAAAGTCCAAGTCCAGCAAGAAAATAAACAATAAATACTGTTATAATATAAACAATTCCAATTTTCAAAGTTCTTCGTGTAGCTCCGATTGTTGTCAAGTAGAGAAGAAGAAAAATTAAAACTGCAAAGGCGCATGGATTAATTGAATCAACTATGGCTGCAACAATAATTGCAGGAAGAGTTAATTCTATTTTTGATTTTGGAGAAATATCGTGCAAGCCTGCTTCTGTTTTATTATATTCAAGCGGGCAGATTGGCTTGTTGTCAAGATAGTATAAAATTTTCTGCTCAAGATTATCTTTAATCTGGCTTACTCCGAGCAAAGCATCGCTTCCTATGAAAACAGCAGGAACTCCTTTTCTTTCTATTTTGTATCTT
>VGKQ01000030.1 GCA_016866995.1 Candidatus Pacearchaeota archaeon | reverse complement strand
CTTGTTGAAAGCCCTGGAAGGGTTGAATTTGTTATTGTTGAATTTAAATATGTCTCATTTCCTATTCCGATAATATTCCCGCCAACGCTATCTGTAAGAGCAGCATTTGCCTGAATGCAAAAATCAACAGCAGTATTGCTGTCTGTTGAGACATTTATAAACATTGTAGAAGCAGATGATGCTCCATCATAATTATGTGATGCATTTAAGTCGGTTGCAGGCAGTGCATCTACTGTTCCAAACAATATTCCTGCCTGAAGATTTGTTGACATGGCTATTGAAAGATATGAAGAAATTGTAACATTTGAAACAGTTGTTCCTGTCGTGGCATATCCTGTAATTCCTGACTGCTGAACAAAAATCATAATTATAGAAAAAATAAAAATTAAGCTGAATACAGCAAGCAATTTATTTTCTTTTGACATTTTATCCTTAATATTTTAAGATATATAAACTTTATGGAAATTATCAAAATTCTTTATCTTACTCTATTAAAGCTATCTTTGATGATTATAATTGAAAAATAGTTTATTGAAGGAAACAATATTAATGCTCTTGCCATTTATGACAATGACAGTATCTTATGGTAATTAAAGGTTGATTAATTTGGTAAAGAGCTAATTTAATTATTTCATGGTGTCTGTCCATGCTGAACTGCCTTAAACAGCAAAGAATTATTGTAAGTTCCGGCTGCCTGTGATGCAGGTGCAGAAAGGAAGAATTTCAAGTAAACAACACTCTTGTCATTTAAGCTGTCTCCAATCTTATTATCTGAATAATTTGTTGTTAATAAAAATTTATTTTGAGAAGGAACGCTTGAGTTTGTTAAATTATATGAATAAGTTTCGTTTCCCAATCCTAAAACATCTAAACCCTGAGTCATTAAATCTCCTGATGCCTTTGCATACAAGTCAGCTGTTCCTCCTGTAACTGAGATATTTATCCAGTAATTAGTTGCCCCGCTATTATTATTCTCGCTTGCTGACTGATTAAATATAGGCAGACTTTCAATACTCCAGTTTATTTGTTGAGAAAGCTTGGAAGATAAAGAAATCGAAATTGCATTTTCTACATTTATAGAAATATTTTTTGTCTCGCTTGCTCCCTGATTATTTAAATAATCAGTGCAGTTTATGCTCCATAAATAATCTGCGTCTGGAAGATAAATTGTTATATTATTTTCCGTGTCTTTTGCAGGCGAGTTAACTGTTTTATTTATTTGATTATTAATAATAAGCGAGCAGTTAATTATATTGCCTGCATCAGAAACATTATACTTAAAATCAATTGTATTGCTTGTATAATTTAATGTATTATTTTCAGGAGAGATTAAACTTACAATAGGAGCAATAGAATCAACAAAAAATGTTACTTGCGAGAAATTTTTATTTCCAAATGTATCATTTGCCCATATTGTAACATTATGATAGCCTTCACTCCATGAGACTGTTGTTATATTTGCACAATTATTTAAAGTTATATTTCCTGAATAAGTATCATTTGAATACCAGCATGCCTGCAGGTTTGCATCAGAAACACTATAATTAACATTGACATTTGAGTATGAAAAATTAGAGTTATTTGTTGGAAATATTATGTTTATATTAGGAGCAGTTGTATCTATAGTTGCATTCACAGTATAATACATTATTGATGAAATATTATACAAATGATTTGAACCATTACCCCAAGCTCCCCAGTAATAAGAATATGTTCCATTTCCAAGATTTACAGAAACATTGTAGACATTCGAGGATAAATTTGTTGCAGTATAATTTGTGTTGTTTATTTCTAGAAAAACTGTTCCGTTTGTATTTTCTACTGTTACATTAAATAATGCGATTCCACTTCCAACCAGAGTTGCATTATTGTCAT
The DNA here is from genome assembly GCA_016866995.1 of Candidatus Pacearchaeota archaeon. Classification (GTDB taxonomy): domain Archaea; phylum Nanobdellota; class Nanobdellia; order Pacearchaeales; family GW2011-AR1; genus VGKQ01. Next base: position 8,695 of record VGKQ01000030.1, on the reverse strand, counting down.
AATAATTGCTGAATAGTGGATATGTTGTATCAGTTGGTGTTGTTATTGTCACATATCTTGTTTCAGTTGAATTAGAATTCCCGCTTGCATCTTTTGCACTTGCAAAATATGTATATGTTCCCAAATCAAGTCCAGTTGTGGAATTCTTGCTCTGATTTATGTACAAGTTCCATCCTGTTTGATTATATTTGTATAGATTTGCCATATACAGCTGGTTAATTTCAGAAGCTGATAAGCTTCTGTTCCATATTCGAACTTCATCAATTGAGCCGTTGAAATTGAGACCTGTTGGACGTCTGCCTATTTGAACAGTGTCTGAAGTCATAGCTGAAGCAAGAGAATTTGTTAGTGCCCCTTCATTTAAAGCACCATCAAGGTATAATTCAATATTTTGCCCTGAAGTCCCGCTAGAATTTGTAGTAGCAACTGCAACAATATAATGCCAATTTCCATCATTTAATGTAGATGAAGTTTCTCTTACTAATGCCACAGTTCCTGCAGAATTTTTTGTTCTGAAAACAATTTTATTCACTGTAACAAAGTTTAATCCAAATTGCCATCCTCCAGTACTCCCATCTGCACCTTTGCCAATAGGAACACTTAACCCTGTCTGTGTTGTCTTAAACCATAAAGAAACTGAAAATGTATTATTTAAGAAATTAGCATTTGAAGAGATAGTTGTATTTATATAATCATCCACTCCATCAAACTGGTAGGCTCCCCCAAATTTTCCTGAAGAATTGTAGAAAGCCCCATTTATAGCAGTCCCATTATTACTGTATTTGCTCACATCAACAACATAAGTTGAATTTTCTCCAAGTGAGGAGAAATTATTAAAGTTCATCATTAAAACTAATGAATTATTATAGATTGTAAAATTAGTAGAATTCCAATTAAAGTTTACCTCATTTAAGTTTGATTCAACTATGCTCACATTTATCTCAATTGATGTGTTAGTTGTCTGAGTGTTATTTGCAGGTGTAGGATATGTGAAATTGATTGAAGGTGGAGTTGTATCTACTGCAGTTGTTATTGTCTTAGTTTCAGTCTGATTTGAATTTCCTGCAGCATCTTTTGCACTTGCAAAATATGTGTAAGTTGCATAATCTAAACCAGTTGTGGAATTCTTGCTCTGATTTACATATAAGTTCCATCCTGTTTGATTATATTTGTATAAATTAGACATGTAAAGCTGGTTAATTTCAGCTGCAGAAAGAGTTTTATTATATATTTGGAATTCATCAATATTGCCGGTTAAAGCTCTTGTAGATTCACTAGCATGGCATCCTAGTTTAGCAATAGGTACCGTGAGAGCCTTGCTTCCTGTATCAGTTGAATTTGCAACATTTACTCCATCAACATATAATCTGAAATTAACATTATACTCTCTTAGCATCACAATATGCCGCCAGTTTCCTGTAATCAAGCCACCTGACGGGCCACCTAATCCAGAACTATCATCATATCTCACTTGAAAGCCATACCCTCCGCTGACTGCTTTCAAACTAACAAGAGGTGTTGTTGCAGTTGTTCTATCAATGAAATAAGAACCATTTCCATCAGTTAAACTGCCATTTGTATAGCTATTGACTTTAATCCAAAAAGAGTATGTAAAATTACCTGTGCTTGATATAGGAGGAGCACTACTCAATGAGATATAATCATCATTCCCATCAAAATAATAGCAATTTCCGTATTTGCAGTTTGTTGTATTAAATTTTGCATTTGTCACAGTCCCATTATTGCTATATCTGCTCACATCAACAACCCTTGTATCATTTTCACCCAAGCTTGAGAAATTGTTAAAATTCATCATTAAAACTAAACTGCTGTTATCATAAATAGGGAAATTTGTACCATTCCAGTTGAATGTTACATTAGCTAAGTTTGATTCAACTATGCTCACATTTATCTCAATTGATGTGTTAGTTGTCTGAGTATTGTTTGCAGGAGTAGGATATGTGAAATTAATTCCGGGAAATACTGTCTCATTCACAACATAATTTCTGGTTTCAGAAACATTATACAAATGATTTGAACCATTACCCCAAGCTCCCCAGTAATAAGAATAAGTCCCGCTTGAAGTGAAATTATAGCTAACATTATACACATTTGCAGTCAGGTTTGTTGCAGTTATGTTTGTATTGTTTATCTGCATGAATACAGTTCCATTTGTATTTGTAACAGTAACATTAAACAACCCAATTCCAGAATCAATCAAGCTTGCATTATTGTCCCAGTAATTTGAAAATATTGGATATGATGTGTCTGATGGAATAGTCTCTTCTGCCCAGCTGTTCAAAGTTATATCTCCAATAACTAAAGGAGAATAAAAAGGATTTGTCGAATTTCCTGCTGAAAAAATTATCCTCAAGCTTACATTGTTTGGATTTCCAGCAATTGTTAAGTTATCTGCTGCACAAGAAGTGAAATTAACTATGCTTCCATTGTAAATATAACTTGCTCCATCCGCAATCCCTATCTGTCCTGATAAACTGCTTCCAAAATTTGTCTGACAATCAGCCAAACTCAAATTAACCCTATTTTCATCTCCAGCACTTGATAAATTTATATTTAAAATATCCTGTGTTCCCTGAGAAAAATATCTTGCTGATTGATTATTATAAATAGCTAAAATCTGTGCATCTGTAAGAGAAGTATTAAAAATCATGACGTTGTCTAAACTTCCATTAACCTTATTATAAGTTTTATTAACTCCACCAATCCATAAATATTGTGTGTCAGCAATAAAGTCAGTCGTTGATGCACAAGATTTGTTCATAATTGAATTTTTATAAATATAATGCCCTGTGGCATTTTTCTTCCAAACAATATGTTGCCAAACATTCATTGTTAAAAATCCAGAAAGAGTAGTGCAGGTATTCCATGCTAAATTATAATAATCTACCTCTATAACTCCATTATTATTAGTTTTCTGGTATAATTGATAGTTTTGTGGACTGCCAGTTGGACTACCTTTAACTACAAGATAATCTGAGACGGAATTTGATGGATTTAAGGTTTTGGGATAATACCAAAGAGAAACAGTTATATCATCTCCTATTATATCAAGGCTATTTGAATCTGGAACTCTAATATAGCCATCATCATTAAAACATCCTCCTTGTCCATAAATTCCACAAGAAGTTGAAACATTAGCATTTCCAAATCCAGTTCCATCATTATTATAAGAGGAAAAATCATAAGCAGTTGTTAAAGTGCCTGTGGCATTGTTTACATCTCCATCAAAATTCCAATAGCCAACTAAACTATCATAAGGAGCATTAGTTGATAAATTGTTTATTGAAAGATGAGAAAAGCCAGTTTCTGCTGTTATATTATTGAATGTAGAGTTTGCATAGGCTTGTTGCGCAGTTATTACAGGGTCAACAACCCAATCATACTCAACATTTCCTATGCTTTGTAAATCAAAAGTTGAATATGATTCTCCTTCTGATAAGTTTGTAAGATAAATTTTATAATATCTTTCAAGATTAACATTTTCAAACCTTGCTATCTCTTTATTATCATTTTCCTTATACACATTAATTTGAGAATTATTTCCCCTTGCATAAATTGTAATATCTCTATCCTGAGTCAAATTTTGCTTGAATGTAACTCTCAAATAATGTCCAGAGGGAATTTCAGTATAATTTCCGTCTTTTGCTTTAACTTTTTCATAAACATCTTCAACAAAAGTATAATTTTCATCCAAATGCTCAGCCTTGCTTATCTCAATTATCAATTCATATGTCTCATTTGAAAGATGAGGAACATTCCACTCAACATAATCTATCATGCCATCATTATCCAAGTCATAAGCTGAAAAATCAACAAGCTCCTTGCTCCAATATCCTTGGCTATTATTTAATTTAGCTTGCTCAGTTGCATCTTCAATTATTGTATTATTAATTGAGTTATTATCAGATAATTCTAATATAATCTCTCCAGTCAAGACAGAGTTTGTAATATTAACTTCAGCTTGCTCAGAATTATTTTGCTCGCCTAAACTATTATTAATATTAACTTCTTCTGAATTATTCTTCTGAGTTATATTTTCAGATAATTCAGGAGTTTTTTCTTCTTCTGTAATATTTTCAGAAGTTTGATTAGTAATTTCTTTTTTTTCAGTTTCATTTATTTCACTTATATTGCTCTCTGCTGGTTGTTCTACAATTTCTTCTTCTGTTTGATTGATGATTTGTGAAGATTTCCATACATAATGATAAAGCTTAATTTTTTCAGTATTCTCAATCTTAACTTTATTTTCTATTTGAGTATAAGCTAAAATATCAGTGTAATTCAATTCAGAAGGATCTGAAATTACAATTCTCTTTCCATTGCTTAAGTTAGTTTCTTCTGCAATAGGAGCTTGTGTATAATATTCAACAGCAATTTCTGTTTCATTTATGCTTGATAAATCAATAATCTTGCTATCAGAAGTTTGTATTATATTATTTTCTAACTCTGATTCAGATATAACCTTCCCGGTTATTCTTCTTTTAGTAAGCCAATTCCAAAATCTAACCAGTATTCCTGATTTGCTATTTTCAGAAATAACTTCTCCAGTCAATAAGCTTGTTCTTGAAATATTCTCAATTTCTTGAGAATTTTCAACTTCTTTTTCAGCTTTTTCAATCTCGCTTCCTGTTTTTATTGTTATGTTTTCAGCTTCCTTGGGCAATTCAACCTGCAAGCTTGAAATATTCTCAACTTTTATTTTTTTCAGCCATTTTACAGGCTTGTTTATTACTGCTTTATACTGCCTTGTTGTAATGTTAAACTTAGATAGATTAGAAACAGGTATATTTTCAATTGTGATATTTCCAGTTTCATTAATTGCTGAAATATTCCTGCTTTCTGCTTCTATATTTTTGCTTGTTTCTGACAATATAATATCATTATAAACCAGTTTGATATTGAGAGTTCCTGGCTTCATCTGAATTCTTAATTTATTTAAATCAATTTCAAGTTTATGTGTTTCATCTTGCAAAAACTCCTGTCCAAATCCTTCTTCTTCAATCTTGTACTCAGTAGAAACTCTTGCTTCCCTGTCTTTCACTTCCAGCTTGAGATTATCTTCTGAAATTTTTTCTCTTTTTCCATCCTTTTCTATTTCAACGCTGTTCTTTTTTATTTCTGCTTTCTCTCCCTCTTCTAAATTATAAATAAAATTCTTGCTATTATTTACAATTCCATAAACTTCTTTCTTGCTTTCTTTCACACTTGCTCCTGTTATTGTTGTTTCTTTCTCTTGTTTTTCTTCTGTTTTTTCTTGCTTTGTTTCTTCTGATTTTGCTTCTTTCTTCTCTTCTTTTGTTTCTTGTGCTGGTTGTTGTGTTTCTTGAGCAGGAGTTTCTGCTTTAGGAGTCTGCCCTGTTGTTTGTTCTGTTGGGGTTTCTTGCTGCCCGGACTCAGGTTGTAGAGTTTCAGCAGGAATTTCTGGAGTTTCTTGTTGAGCAGGTTGCTCTGAAACATTAGTTTTCTCTTGAGGCAGTCCGGGAAGTTGGGTTATATTTTTTATAGGAATTTCTGGAGTCTGATTTTCTTCTATGAATGGTTTAGATGGCTCAGAAATTTCAGGAATATTCTCCTCTCCTCCTTTTGTTTCTTCTGTTATGTTTTCCCCAATCTCAGAAATTCGTAATGTAAAATAAACATCAGTATAATTTGTTATTTTGCCAAGAAAACCATAACCCTCTCCCTCCCCAGAAATCTGTTGATTCTCAACATAAAAACTTCCATTATAATTTGAATTTAGAATATTAGAAATAGGAATTTCTTGAATATAATTATCTTGAGATATAATTAATTTAGAATTAACAGGAATTAACTCGCCAGATTTTAAAATTAAGCTTAAATTTCCGGAAATATTTTCTCCTGCATAATGTAAATCATTAATTTCAAGGATTGCTCTTCCGCTAATTTGATGATTAAACGCAAAAAATAATATGAAAGACAAAATAAAAACAAAAATAATTGCTAAATAAAGTTTAAAATTTGTGGGGGTAACATTTTTTTTATCTAAATTTGTTCCAATATATCTTTTTCTGACAATTCCATTTCTGTCGCGGTAACTTTCATAATAATAAGGACCAAACTTCTTATTACCTCTTTTTATATACTTCTTGTAAGCCATCTCTTTTTTATATAACTATACTTAGAATATTGATTTTAAATATCTTCCTATACCAAGAAATAATAAAAGCCAGTTACCCCCACAAAGTTCTACTCTTGCTTAACTCTTGTCTCAACTATTTTTCCAGTTTTAATCAGGTAATCTCAATAAATAATTTAAAATATCAACAAAATTGATTTTAAAATCATTTATTATTATCCTGTCTCCCTTATTTTTTGTAATTATAGTAAACTTCATGCTAAACTTTTTGTTAAATCTGTTAAAAAAATGTTTTAATGCAGAAATGTCATCTTTTTTCATCTTATTTTTGTATTTTACTTCAATCAGTTCTAATCTCTTGTCCTTAGCAACCACAAAGTCTACTTCTTGATTCTGCCACCTGTAGAAAAATCTTGTATCTAAAGAAATTGCTATAAGTGACTCAACAATTTTTGAAATTTCAGTACTAAAAAAATATGAAAATGCAGTTGAAGCAGGATAAAATTTTTTTCCTTTTTTCTCGCTTGTCAGGAGATTCTGGCTGAAGTTATAAAATTTCTTAATCAAAAAAGCTTTTTCCAAATAAAATAAATAAGATGATATTGTCTTCCTGTCCCTCCCTAAATCATCAGCAAGGTTATTGTAATCTATTATCATACCTGGATTTGATGAGATAATGCTGATTAATTTTACAAGAAGTTCTGGCTCCTCTATCCTAAAAACCTGTGGAATATCAATGTAGGCTAATCTGTCAATCACAGACTCTTTAACATAAGCTTTTATTTTTTCATCACTTTTTTCATTGATAATCTCAGGAAAACCACCTGTTTTTAAGTAGTGAAGAAAAAGTTCATTTAGCTCTTTTTTCCATAATTCCAAGTTTCTTTCACTAAATTTTTTAAATGTCAAAAACTCTTTAAAGGAAAGCGGAGAAAGTTGAAAGCTAAATGTCCTTCCTGCAAGACTTTCTTTTGTTTTTTTCTCTATAAACAAGCTAGCAGAACCGCTTATAAAAAATTTGATGTTTTTATTAGTATCGTAAATTAATTTCAGCTTGTTATGCCATTCACCAAGTTTTTGAATTTCATCAAGAAAAACAAAAATTTTCTTTTCATCCTTAATTTTGAGTTTTGTCACATCTTCATATTTACTTAAAAGTTCATCTATCTCAACAGCCCCCATATCAAAGTTATAATATAGAATATCGTCTTTTTTAATTCCTCTTTTTAAAAGATAGTTAATTATTTGATGAAGCAGTGTAGTTTTACCAACTCTTCTTAAACCTACCAAACTCAAAATTTGTCTGTCACTAATAAATTTAAGAACATCTTTTAATAAAGCTCTTTCTAAAGAATTTCTGTATTCTTCCTCAACTTCATTTGTCTTCCACCAAGGGTTTAAATCTATTATTTCCATATGAACATTAGTATACCCATATTTTTAAACTTTTTGGTTATCATAAAGGTCATATTTAAAAAACATGCATAATCGTATCCTGCTTTTTAAAATTGCCTACCCATAATGAAAGTTAGAAAAGCAAGAATTCTTTTAGGTGATTAGTATAATCTGACTAAATTGCCCTTCTTACACAGAACAATAATTGCCACTATAAATTGTTTTATTATCTATAATTGCATTAATTGGGATAAAAGATAAAAAGCAATTATAGAGATGAGAACTGCATAAAAAATATCTTAATTATTACAACTATCTATAATTCAATTTCTTGAATATAATTATTTCATCTATTTTTGTTAAATAATAATATATAAGATATGGAAGGTATATCTGACAAACTTTTTCATTGCTTAATAGTTTATCTTATTTTTAAGTTTTTATGCTGAAATGTAAAATGTATCAATCACTTAGAAATAATATAGAAGAGATAGATAGAAAATCTGCAAAAATTATTTAACTCGAGTATGCACTTTTTTGCCAAGTTTAAGCAAGTCCTCGCCATTAATTACTTTTCTTACAACTTCTTTTAGATTATTTATTTTAACTCTAACTTGCTCAGTGGTATCTCTCCACCTGATTGTAACAGTATTGTCTCTTAAAGATTGCTCATCACATACAACACACATTGGTGTGCCATTTTCGTCTGCGCGTGAGTAGCGTCGGCCCAAAGAGCCAGATTCATCATATCTGACATTAAATTCTTTTCTCAGTTCAAGATATGCTTGTCTTGTCATCTTCACAATCTTTTCATCAACTTTCACAATAGGAAAAATAGCTGCCTTGATTGGAGCAAGAAATGCCGGGAGCTTGAGTACAATATTATCTCTAATTGAATCATACTCATAAGCCTTGCACAATAAAGCCAAGAACACTCGTTCAATTCCAAAAGTAGGCTCTATAACCTCGGGAATAATTCTTTTTCCAGATTTCTCGTCAAAAATATCAAGTTTCTCTCCAGATTCTTTAATATGCTGATTTAAGTCAAATATTCCTCTATTTGCAATTCCTGCAATTTCCTTGCTTCCAAAAGGATATTCATAATCAATGTCAAATGTTGCTGATGAATAATGTGACAATTCTGATTTCATATGCTCTCTTACTCTTATCTTTTCAAGCCCA
>VGKQ01000029.1 GCA_016866995.1 Candidatus Pacearchaeota archaeon | reverse complement strand
GAATAGCAAGCTCGAGAGAATATCCTCTTTCTATTGCATTTTTTAATCCTGCCACAATATCTGCTCTTTGCATATTATCAAGTAGGATTATAATTATTTAAAGCTATTTGTTGGATTATAATAATAATTATAAACTATTAATAGATTATAATAAAATGACAAATGTTGCTGAAATCCTTGAAGAAAGATTAAGACAAACTTTAGCTGATACGCTAGATAGCGCCACAAGCAGATGTGCTGTTGTTGTTGCATTTAATGAAAGAGTTTTTGGTAATTCAGAACAAACAAGAGTAGTTATAGGTGTTCCTTATAAAATTAGTAATCATTGTCTTGTAATTGGTTCATATCTTAAAGATATAGCTTCTGCACCACCACAAGATTACGAAGAAAGAAAAAAAGTAATTCCAATAAATATGATTGTTGATTTTAGAAGAATTAATTTTTAATTTATAAATTAATTATGTTCAAATCCTGGGAGATGTGACAAGACTTGCCTATTTTATATCCAAGCTCTGAGGCGAGTTCTGTCAAAGCTGAAAGTTTTGGCAAATCTCCGTGTGCAGGAATAATATGTTGAGGATGCATCATCTCAATAAAATCTCTTAAATCTTCCCTGCCAGCATGCCCTGAAACATGAACCTCATTAAATATTCTTACTCCCTTATTCTTGAGCCTTTTTTCCATCTGCCCTTTGTTTGCTATATTAACTTCTGTTGGAATAGTTTTACTGGAAAATATCACATGATCTTTTGGAGACAACTGCAAACTTGTCTGATTTCTTGATATTCTTTCAAGAATTGAGCCCGGCTCTCCTTGATGTCCTGTGCATACAATTAAGTAACTTGATTTGTTTTTGTTTACTCTCTTGAAAACAGAATCCACGTGCTTTCTGTATGTTATAAGCTCAATATTTTTTATAAAAGGGCACAACTTTACGTCATGAGCAGAAGAAACATACTTATTGAGGCTTCTTCCGACAAAAATAATTTTTCTTCCAAGCTTCTTTCCAAAATCAACAATGCTTTTTAATCTTGCTATGTGGCTTGAAAATGTTGTGACAATCATTCCTGCGTTTTCATTGTTTGTTGTGAGCATAACATCTTCCAACAACCCACGAGCAATCTTCTCGCTTGGAGTTTTTCTCTCGTCTGCAGCATACAGGCTTTCAACAATCAAAACCTTGACGCCTTCTTTTGCTATTTTTCTCAGCATGTCATAATTCGGCTCTTTGCCAAGAATTGGGGTGTCATCAAACTTGAAATCATTTGCATATAAAACTATGCCTTCTGGTGTATGAAGCGCAATTAATGATGATTGAAGAGTTGAGTGAGTTATGTTAATAAAATCAACTTTGTAATTTTTTTCTCCTTTAATAATATAAGAAGAGTTTGGAGAAACTGCCACTATTTTGTTTCTTATATGATTATTATTGTCACTCATAATTTTTCCAAGAACAGAGAGTGTAAATGGGGTGCCTAAAATTTCAGCATTATATCTTTCTGCAATATAAGGAACAGCGCCAATATGGTCAAGATGCGCGTGGCTCAGCAAAATTGCCCTGACTTTTTTTCTTGAATTTTTGCTGTCAAGAATAGTGTCTTCCGGGATTGCACCTATGGCTCTCAGGGATTTTTCATTCATGATTTTTTCCCTTTCCTCAAGCTCAACTATTGGGGGGAGATGCAAGCCACAGTCAAAAATAATTATATCATTTCCTATCTCAACAGCAGTCATATTTTTTCCGACTTCAGAATATCCGCCTATTGTATAAATTTTCATCTTAAAATTTTTATTTTCCTTTTATTATTTATTTTCTTTTTTCAGTAATATAATTTAACCTGGCTTTTTATATCTTTTTATATCTTTAATTAAGCTTCTAACTTAATACTGTTTTTTAAGTATTAATAACTGTTAAATTAGATAAATCTCTTTTTATAAAAATAACAGGCATATTAAGTTAGCTAATTAACTTTTTATCTCAGAAAGGTTTTTTAATTGCACTTTCCTGCTTGGATAATGAAAAAAGAAGCTGTTATTTTGCTGGCTGTAATTGTATTAATTATTTTCATGGCAGGAATTATGCCTGCTGATGTAAGAGAGAACGAGATAGAAAAGCAGATAGCAAAAGACGGGAAGGCAAGTGTAATAGTAATAATTGAAAAAAGCAAGTTTTTACAGCAAAATATTGAAAATTTTAAGATTAATCATAAATTTTCAGAAACTACTTTTGCTGTTGAGGTTGATGAAAAAGATTATGAAAAACTTGTGAAGCAAGGAATTAGAATAAGAAAAGAAAAAATATTTTCAATTTCCTTGCAGGATTCTGCTCCTCTTGTAAATGCAACTCTTGCATGGAGCCTGCAGCAGGAAGTTAATTTGACAGGAATAAACCAGACAATATGCATACTTGATACTGGAATTAATTACACTCATCCTGATTTGGGAGGGTGTTTTGGAAATAACAATGCAACATCAAACTGCAAGGTTATGGGGGGGTATGATTTTGTAAATGGTGATTCTGACCCTATTGATGACCACGGACATGGAACTCATGTCGCAGGAATTGCGGCTGCAAATGGAAGCATAAATGGAATTGCTCCTGGCGCAAAAATAGTTGCATTAAAAGTATTAAATTCTGCCGGGAGTGGGAGCGAGGCAAATATCGATGCTGGAATTGACTGGTGTGTGGGAAATTCATCTTTATTTAATATTTCTGTAATAAGCATAAGCATAGGAGACAATGAAAATTATACTGGATACTGCGATGAAAATTATACTGGCACTATAACTACAGCAATAAATGCTGCTGTTGCAAAAAATATTTCTGTTGTAATTGCTTCTGGAAATAATTATAATTTCACAACAATTTCCGGGCCAGCATGCATACAAAATGCAACTCCTGTCGCTGCCTTGAACAAGGATAATTCAATGGCTTCTTATTCAAACAGAAATTCTCTTGTTCTGCTTGTTGCTCCCGGAACAAACATTAATTCTACAAGATTGGGCTCATGTCCAGGCGGGTGTTCGTGCGCGGGAAATTATATGATTTGCTCTGGAACAAGCATGGCAACTCCGCATGTTGCAGGGGCAATTGCGATAATAAACCAGTTTTTAAGAATAAGCCACCAGACAAAAACAAGCGAACAGATAGAAAGCATATTAAACTCAACAGGCACACTTGTCTTTGACTCAAGCTCAAGATTAAATTTCTCAAGAATAAATATTTATGAAGCAATACTTGCCTTTGACAATCTTGCGCCAAATGTTTCATTGATTTCGCCTTCAAATAATCAAATAAATATGACTCAGAACCAGGCGTTTTTCTGCAATGCTACTGATATTGCCTTAAAAAATGTGACTTTTTATTTGTGGAATTCAACAGGAATCGCAAACATCTCGAGGACAGATGTTTCTGGAAGATATTCTTCTGTGCAGTTTAGTCTTTCAAATCTTCCATATGAAAATTACAAGTGGAATTGTTTGTTTTATGACAAGAAAAATAATTCTGTGTTTGCATCATCAAATTTCTCGCTGATTATAGGCAGAGTTTTGACAACTCTTGTCTCGCCTGCAACAAATAATTACACAAACCTGAATAATACAAATTTCAACTGCTCTTCACAAAGCGAGACAAATTCTAATTTAGCAAATGTTACATTTTATTTGTGGAATTCTTCTGCTTTAATATATAATTTAACAAGAAATGTTTCTGGAATTTACAATTCAACAATTTTTAATTATAATTTTTCGCAAGAAGATAATTATAAGTGGAGCTGCTTGAGTATCAATAATAATTCAAACTCTTTTCTTGCAGCAAATTCTACAATAACTTATGATGTTACAAAGCCAAGCATAATTTTAATCTCGCCAGATGATGCAACATCATCAGAAACAGGCGCATATAATTTTACATTTAATGTTTCTGATAATTATAATATTTCAGAATGCTATTTAATTTTTGACGGGAGAGTAATTAACTTGAACACAGCAAGCACTACACAGACAAATGGCATGTATAATTCCTCGCTTGGAACTGGAAGTCATACTTGGAGCATAAATTGCACTGATTTAGCTGGAAATTTGAATAATTCTGCATCAAGAAGCCTGACAGTAACTTCTTCTGCATGCACAAGTTGTGGCGGGGGTGGGGGTGGGGGAGGCTCAAGTTACTCAACTTATTCAATAAGTGAAAATCAAGTAGAAGCAGGATATACTCAAAACTTGAAAAAAGATGACAGAATTAAGTTTATTGCAGCAGGGGAAAATCATATCTTAAAAATAAAAAATCTTGCTTTAAATAATGTAGAAATTACAATAGAGTCAAATCCTGTTTCTTTAACTCTTTCTGTTGGAGATGAGAAAAAAATTAATCTTGATAATGATGAATATTTTGATTTGTATCTTAAATTAAACAGTATAATTTCTGATAAGGCAAACATAACTCTGAGAAGCATACATGAAAAAGAAAAAACATTTACTATACAGGAAAACGCTGCAGAAAATAATGAAAGTTTAATGGAAAATATCACAAATACAAACAATAATGTTATAGAAAAAATAACCAATAATAAACAAGAAAAGAAAAATTATTTATATGTTATTATTCCTGTTCTAATTGTTATTGGTATTATATTAATATTAAGCAAGAGGAAAAAACATAAAAAAAGGAAATAATATGGAAAAAAAATTGAAACCTTCGCATCGCGAGAATAAAAGATATTTATTATTTGAAGGAAAGAAAGAAGATGTTGAATCAGCTATTCTGAAATTTATAGGGGTTTTGGGATATGGGAAAGCCGGGATTATGTTTATTTCTGGCAATATTCTTGCCTGCAACCGCGAAGAACTGGATAAAGTTAGAGCTTCTTTGCTTCTTGCCGGGATAAAAGTTTTGCGAGTTTCTGGGACTATTGCTGGATTAAGAAGATGATATCAATTATAAGGCATCTTTGGGGGCACGGCAGTGCTGTCACAGAGTATCCTGCTAAAAGTCCTGAGAAAACTGCAGGAGAGAAATTAGCTGAAGCAGCGAGAGGAAGACTTGATGAGATGATTGATGCTGACAGGAGAGAGATTGCGGGTGACAAGCAGAATGGATTAAAAAATGTAAAAGCTAGAAATGAATATGCAGGCGGACTTGTTCTTGATATGTTATTGAGCTATTTATTTCAGCTTCCGAAAGATGAAAGAGAAAAATACAGGCATATTTTAGTTTCTGAGCTTGGATATAAGATAGAGAGATTAAAATAGTATTTTTTTTATATAATAATTTATAAAACTCAATTGCGAAAAATTTATAAATACTTAAAATATAGAATTTTGTCGGAAAGGAAAAATAAATTTTAGGATTATCCTACTTTTATACGAAGATGGTAAATACCTTGGGAGAAAAATAATATGGAAATAAAACATAGGCAGAAACTAAAGATAAATCTGTCTGCTAAATAACATGGAGATGCCAATGGAGATGCAAAATCAGGTAATGGGTTATGATAGAACTGCAACTATGTTTTCGCCTGATGGACATCTTCTTCAGGTTGAATATGCAGAAAAAACAGTTCGGCTTGGCTCGGCATCAATTGGATTAATCTGCAGTGATGGTGTTATTATTGTGGCAGACAAAAGAATTAAAGACATTCTTGTCACGCAGGACTCAGCAAGCAGGATTTTTGAAATAGATTCACATATTATTGCAACTGCAGCAGGAATTGCAAGCGATTCAAGAATTTTGATTGAAAGGGCTCAGCTACTGGCGCAGCAGCACAGAGTCACATATGATTCTGATATTGAAGTTGAAAGCATTGTCAAGGAAATTGCAAACTTAAAGCAGGCATTCAGCCAGTATGGCGGTGCTCGTCCATTCGGAGTTTCAATAATGGTTGCAGGAATAAACAAGGAAAAAGCAAAATTGTGCGTTACAGACATAAGCGGAAATTATATTTCATACAAGGCAGCTGCCATTGGAGAAAATGACGAGAAAATCAAGGAAGAATTAAGAAAGCAGTATGACGAAAAAATATCTGTTGAAGAAGGAATTAAACTTGCATTGAAAATATTCAAGGAAATTCTTGGGAAAAATTTTTCAGCAGAAAGATTTGATGCTGCATATATAACATTCAAGGAGCCAAAATTAAAAAGAATAAGCGGGGAAGGATTAAAGAAGTATATTAAGTAAGATGATAAATATTAAATTGGGAGAGAAAACATTTTTCTGAATTAAAATAAAATTAGAAATAAATCTGCTAATAAATTAAAATAATGGCAAGAGAATTAATATCTTGCAAAATAAAAAGATGCCACAAGTTACAGCAAAATTAAGTATTAAAGGAAAGAGATATGAAATTCTTGTTGATGTTGATAAAGCTATCCAATTAAAACAAGGAAAGCCAGTAAGCATGCAGAATATTCTTATTTCTGATACAATATTTTCTGATATAAAAAAAGGAATGAGAGTTTCAGAGGCAGAGCTTCAGAGCACTTTTGGGACAAAAGAAATTGGAATTATTGCTGAGAGAATAATAAAGAACGGGGAAATAAATATTCCTGCTGAATACAGAAACAAGGAAAGAGAAGACAGAGTCAAGCAGGTAGTTGATTTTCTGTCAAGAAATGCACTAGAGCCGGGAAGCAATAAGCCGCATACTCCTGAAAGAATTAAATCAGCTATAGAACAGGCAGGAATTAATATCGACGCGAGGCCTGTTGAAGAGCAGATAAGCAAGATTATTGATAGCCTGAGAAAAATTATTCCAATTAAAATTGAAACTAAGAAGCTTGCAATTAAAGTTCCTGCAGTTCATACAGGAAAGGTTTACGGGCTTGTTCAGGAGTATAAAAAGAAGGAAGAGTGGCTTGATAATGGAGACTTGACTGTTATAATTAATTTGCCTGCAGGAATGCAGATGTCGTTTTATGATAAATTAAATGCTATAACTCACGGCTCAGCTATTGTCAAGGAGATGAAATGACACCACCATATGTTGTTTATGATATGGATAAGAATCCAGTAAGCGTAACTAGTGATTTAAATGTCGCAATTAGATGAGGGGGTGTTTGTGGTTCATATCAAGAAATAAATGATGAAGAGGCAGCAAGAATTAGAGAAGAATTAAAGAAAGAATTTGAATTAATAAGACAAAAAGCATTGGCAAGACTAATAAAATAAAGGATAATAAATACATAGGTTTATAAACTAAATAAAAAACAAAATAAAGTCGAGATAAAAAATAAAAGGAAAAATTAGAAAATGAGCGAAGAAAGAGAAAAAGTAATACCAGGAGAAATTCTTGAGACAGGAGAGGACTGGCTGCCTGGAGAGGGAACAAGAAGAGATGGAAAAAATATTGTAGCAAGCAGGTTTGGCTTGAAAGAAATTCAGAACAGGCTTGTTAAAATTATTCCGTTATCTGGAGTTTATATTCCAAGAAGAGGAAATCTTGTTATTGGGGTTGTTACTGATATAAATTTCAGCGGGTGGAATATGGACATAAATGCTCCGTATACATCATTTCTGCCTCTTGCAGAGTGCCCGAGATTTTTCAACAAGGAAGACTTAGCTGAATATTTTGATATTGGAGACATGGTTGTATGCAAAGTTAAAGCTGTAAAAAGAAAAGGAGTTGATTTGTCTTTGAAATCTATTGGACTTGGAAAAATTGAGGATGGGATGATTGTGTATATAAACTCAAACAAAGTGCCGAGAGTTATAGGAAAGGAAGGGAGTATGATAAAAATTATCAAGGATGCAACAAAATGCGACATTGTTGTGGGGCAGAACGGGGTTGTATGGATAAAGGGAAAGACAGCAGAAAACGAAATGCTTGCAAAAGAAACAATATTATTTATAACAGGAAAGAGCTATCTTTCTGGATTAACTGAAAAAGTTCAGGAATTTTTAAGCAAGAAATTTGGGGAGAAAAAATAATGGCATACACAAAAAGATTTGATGGGAGAAAATTTGATGAGACAAGAGATATAAAAGCAGAAGTTGGAATTATACCAAATGCTGACGGCAGCGCGATGTTTGCATTTGGTGATACTGTAGCGGTTGCTGCTGTTTATGGGCCTAAAATTATGCATCCCCAGCATTCACAGGATCCTAAAAAGGGAACATTAAGAGTTACATATGACATGCTTTCATTTTCTGTTCCAGAAAGAAAAAAGCCAGGTCCTTCAAGAAGAAGCCAGGAAATTTCAAAAGTCACAGAATGGGCTTTGTCTCCTGTTGTAAATCTTGATGAATTCCCAAATACTGTTGTAGATGTTCATATCATGATTTTCCAGGCAAATGCTTCAACAAGGTGCGCTGGAATTAATGCTGCTGCTATTGCTCTTGCACATGCAGGAGTTCCAATGAGCGATTTGGTTTCAAGCGTTTCTGTCGGAAAAATGGATGAGACAATTGTCGTTGATGTAATCAAGGAAGAAGAAGATTATGAAGAGGGAGAAGGAGCCACTGATATTGCAACTGCATTCACTTCAAATTCTGGAAAATTAACTTTATTGCAGCTTGACGGGAAAATATCTCCAAAAAAACTTGATGAGGCTGTTGAAAAAGCAAGAGATGCTTGCAAAAAAATTTATGAGCTTCAGAAAAAAACACTTAAGGAGGCAAAAGAATAAGATGATGATTTCAAACTTGACAAAGAAGAGAGTGCATGACTATTTGCTTGAAGGAAAAAGAGAAGGCAGGGGATTGCTTGATTACAGAGAAATTGAGATAGAACTTGGAGTGAGCAAGAATGCAGAAGGAAGCGCAAGAGTTAAAGTTGGAAAGACAGAGGTTGTCGCAGGAGTGAAGTTAGATGTCACAGAGCCATACACAGACCATGAAGATGAAGGGACTTTGATTACAACGCTTGAGCTTCTTCCATTATCATCTCCAAGATTTGAAGCAGGGCCTCCTAAAATTGAAGCAATTGAGATAGCAAGAATTGTTGACAGAGAAGTAAGAGAGAGTAAGTTCATTGATTTCAAAAAATTATGTATAAAAAAAGGAGAAAAAGTCTGGGGAATTTTTCTTGATATTTTCAGCATAAATGATGATGGCAATCTGCTTGATGCTGCAGGAATTGCAGCAGTTGCTGCATTGAGAAACGCAAAAATGCCAAAATACGACGAGAAAGAAGACAAGGTTGAATACGGAGAATTGACAAATAAAGGGATGCCATTAAACAAAGAAACACCAATAATACTCACTTTCCATAAAATTGGAAACAAAATATTTATTGATCCGGGACAGGAAGAGGAAAAAGCAAGCGAGGGAAGAATAAGCTTTGGATTCTTGGATGGAAATATAAATGCGTGCCAAAAAGGAAATGATGCTCCTCTTAAACTTGAAGAACTTTCTGAAATACTTGAAACAGCTGAGAAAAAAGCAGAGGAAATGACTGAGAAAATTGATAAGGCAATAGAAAAAGCTTTAAAAGCACGAGAAAATAGAAAATAAGATGACACAAACACCAGCATTAGATTATCCAGTGGCTGTGAACAGCTATTTGACAGAAGCACAATTAGCAACTGCGGATGTTTTGCAATTAGAAGCAGGAAAAAGAGTTACACCAGAAAGCAGATTAATTTCTGATTTGGGTGCAGAGGGTGTTGAAGTTTTAGAAATATTTCATAATGTTGGAATTGATTGTACAAGATTTACTTGCGGAGAAACACTTACCCCGGAGGGCAGGAGATTATTAACTAGTATTGCCCATAGAAGATATGAACCGGGCTCGCCAAGACAAAAAAGATTGCTTGATTTAGCTCAATCAGAAGGAAGCAAATTTATGAGAGAGATGGATGTGCTGGATGTTGCAGATTTTATGTGGTATAAGGAAGAAGGGCAAGATATGCATGGTGGCTGCTGGAGAGCAGATGCAGTAGGATAATAAAAAATAGTAAGATGATAAAACAAGAACAGGAATTTACAAAATACGAAGTTGCAAGAATTTTGGGGGCAAGAGCATTGCAAATTGCTATGGATGCGCCTTTGCTTGTAAAAATAGAGAAAGATGAACTTGAAAGAATAAAATTCGATCCTTTGAAAATTGCTGAAACTGAGTTTAATTCTGGTATTTTGCCTATAACAGTGAAAAGGCCGTTGCCTAAGAAAACAGAGGGAAAGCTGAAGAGAGAAATTATCAAGAAGCCAGACAAGGATGTTCAGAAAAAGGAGAATATTGAGGAAAAAGAGATTACAGAAGAAGGAGAAATTATGGAATTAGCCAAGCCAGAAGATGAAGTTGAGGAAGAGGTTTCAGAAGAAGAGGGTGTTGAATAAGATTTAGTTTTTGTGATAATATTTATAAACCTTATAAAATTAAATCATCTATGAAGAGAAGTTTAATTATTCTCTGTACTATTATTATTTTAATTGTTACTGTCTATTTTTTAACAATTAGAAATAGTAATTCAACATATTATACTTATGAGTTTCAAGGTAAAAAATATAGTTTTATCCCTCTAAATGACTTATTACCTGCTATGAATTATATTAAAGAGAATATTTCTTCTAATGCAGTTATAACTTCTTGGTGGGATTATGGACATATGATTCAAGCGTTTGGTGAAAGAAAGGTGGTTATATTCGCTCCATCAAAAGAGATTATAGAAAATTCTGGCTCAGTAAATAAGCAATATTGGGCAAATTATAAAGGGAAATTAAGCAATAATCAAGACATAATAAATGTTGCCAGAATTCTTGCTACAACAGATTCTAATGAATCAAAAGAGATAATGAAGAAATATAATTCAAATTATATTTTAGTTACTAAATGGGATGAAGGACAATCACTTTATTATAACTTAACTGGAATAAATGGAAAAATGATAAACTATCATAAAAGAGGTATTGGGGTAGAATACCCATCAACTGAATATTGTAATTTTATAGGGGATGATCCAGCTATAGATACATGTGAATCTATTTATGGAAATGAGAATTCTACAATTTACAAAATAATTAAATTAAAATCTGTTCAAGGATTTGAGAAAATTTATTCTGACTCTGTTTCAGTTATTTATAAAATAAGTTCTTAAACTATTTTTGACAATTATTCTGCAGTATAATAAGATTTATAACTATTGATTTTTTAATTAAAAAATGAACTACCCCGCCCTAAAGGGCGAGGTATCTGAAAACAAAATGGTAATATCACAAATCAAGCCAAGGTTGAGAAGAAACAATGTAGTGAGCAACAGCTTCGCTAGTTGTATTTCCAACGCTC
>VGKQ01000028.1 GCA_016866995.1 Candidatus Pacearchaeota archaeon | reverse complement strand
TCATTCTTAACTTAAAAAATTCTTTTCGTATCTCTTCTTTTTTCATAAGAAAATTAGAATTTCATAACAGAACTAATTTTCGGTTCCCTAGTGACATATGTCTCTAGGGTATACATTACACTCCATAGCAATATTTAAATTCTACAAATACTAAATTTTAAGTATGATAATTTTCGGGCCTGCTGGATTAGGTGGAGTGAAAGAAGCAGTTTCTAATCTTGGGCATTTTCACAAGCTTGGATTAAGAGCATGCGAGATAGCTTTTACTTATGGAATTTATATTAAAAATGAGAAAGATGCTGTTGAGATTGGAGAAGCTGCAAAAAAATTTGGAATTAAACTCTCTATTCATGCTCCGTACTGGCTCAACCTGAATTCTGGAGAAAAAAGAAAGATTGAAGAAAGCAAAAGCCGAGTTCTAGAGTGCTGCAGGATTGGGGAGATAATGGGGGCTGAAATTGTTGTTTTTCATGCTGGCTTTTACGGAAAACTTGACAGAGAGACAAGCTTCCAGAACATAAAAAAAGCTATTCTTGAAATGCTTTCTGAAATAAAAAATAAAAAGTGGAAAATAAAAATTGCGCCAGAAACAATGGGAAAAATTAATGTTTTTGGCTCAAGTGAGGAGATATTGCGGCTTGTTGCTGAAACTAAATGTTCTTTCTGCCTTGACTTTGCGCATTTATGGGCAAGAGAAAAAGGAAAGATTTCTTATTCTGAAATTTACAATAAATTTAAACATTTCTCAGAACTGCACTGCCATTTTTCTGGCATAAATTTTTCTGATAAAGGAGAGAGAAATCACAAAGAAACCCCTGAAACCGAGATGAAAAAGCTTCTGTCTGCCCTACCTAAAAACAAGAACATAACTATAATTAATGAAAGCCCCTTTCCAGTCAAAGATGCAGAGAAGATGCTTCAAGTTTGGAAAAAATTAAAGTAAGGCATTATGCCTTTCTCTGCTCATCCTAAAGTAATCAAACCATCCTTTTATACAGTTTCCATTTCCAAAATATTCTGGCCAGCCTGAATTCATCTCTTCCCTATGTGCTAAATCAGAATAATCAACATATTGAAGAAAAAACATGTTAATTGCATTTTCAATATCCTCTTCACTAAACCTGCTATATTTTCCTTTATTTTCTTTTATCTGTAACAAAATTTGCCTTATAGTTGACTCTTCTAAATTAGTAAGTTGAATACCTAAAAATCGTTCAAGACGGCCAATCAGCCTTTGTTGAGTTCTATAAATTTGCGGGCTTATTCTTGGATTTTTCATATTAATTTTTTTAAAATTTTTTATAAAAGAATTAAATTAAATTTTTTTCCTCAGTTATAGCATGAATTTTTGCCCGGGCTTCGTCAATATTATTAAGTATACCTTCAGCTACCTTGCTGTTCTTTCTTAATGCATTAAGAATAAAGAGCATTTTCTTTAAAACTTGATTATAACTTTCTTTATTATGCACTTTCAGCTTGTCTAATCTTGATTTTGTCTCTTCTTCAAGCTTTATCGTCGTGATTTTCGTGTTTTCTTTGTTCATAATATAAGTATACTAAGAGATACTATTTAAATTTTTCCAATATGTACCAATTTAATAGTTACTACAATATAATAATCTTTAAAAAGCTTTGAGAACTTGAGAGTTCAACTAAATTTTATAAAAAGACAAGAATGAAATCAAGAGCAATTTTGGTTTTCTTGATAGCAATGTTGGCAGTGACAGCATTTGCAGGAATTGCAAGCGCTGGAAGTCTTGGAGTCTCTAGTTTCACAGTCTCCATAAAAGGAGCTGATGTTACTGGTGCTACTGTATTGTCTGCTGGTGCAGGAGAAACAATTCCGATAAGAGTTGTTTTTGATGCACAGGAAACTGTAACTGATGTAAGAATGAAAGCTTATGTTGAAGGTTACAGAAGCAATATAGAAGCGAGAACAGAGAGATTCAAGATAGTGAATGGAACAACTTACAGCGAGTTGCTTTCTCTCAAACTTCCTGATGATGTTGACCCTGCAGAAGACTATACATTATATGTAAGAGTTGGAACCAAGACAAATTTCAAGGAAGAATCTTACAAACTTAAGATTCAGAGAACAGAGTACAATATTGAGATTTTGTCAGTAGACACTGCAAGAAGTGTTGCTGCTGGCTCAAATTTGAATATTGATGTTGTCTTGAAGAACAGGGGAAGTGAAAGGCTTGACGACACATTTGTTGTCGCAAAAATTCCAGAACTTGGAGTTGAGAAGAAAGCTTACTTCAGCGACTTGACACCTGTTGATGAATGCACTGACTGCGACAAGGAAGATGCAGCTGAAAGAGTTATAACTTTGAAAATACCTTCAGATGCAAAAGCTGGTGTCTACACTCTTGAAGTTGAGGCATATAATGCTGATTCTTCAACATCTACTACAAAGACAATTGCTATTGCAGGAAATGAACAGATATCAGATGTTCTGACTGCTGTAACAAGCAAAGAAATTTCTTCCGGAGCAACTGAAACTTATGACTTGGTTATTGTGAATTCTGGAAGCAGAATAGGAATTTATGAAGTAATTCCAGAATCCGCACAAAACTTAATTGTAACAGTAGACGAGCTAATTGTAACAGTTCCAGCTGATTCAAGCAAAGTTGTCAAAGTGAATGTCAAGGGAGGAGATACAACCGGGACATTTAATTTTGGCGTCAGCGTGAAGAGCCAGGGAGAGCTTGTCAAAAGAGTCAACTTGGCAGCAAACGTTGTTAAAGGAAGTGTTGCCAGCAATGTTGTGATTTTGACAGTTGTTTTGGCAGTAATCTTTGTTGTACTGCTTGTTGTGCTGATAGTTTTGTTAACAAGAAAGCCAGAGAAAGTCGAAGAATTTGGAGAAAGCTACTACTAAATTCGTTTTTTATTTTTTTATTTTTTGAATTTTGCTTTCTCTTTTTTTTATATTTCTTTCTTTTATAAAAAATGATTATTGAATTAATGATTTTGACAGAAACAGGCAAAGGAAATATTGACAGAGCCAGGAAAGTGTTGGCAGGGATGGGGCTTGTTCCTGCAAGAATAAGTTATTGCAATCCTAATTCTGCTTTAGATGACAGTGTTATGGTGTGGGAAGACCCAAAAGAACATATTGGAAGATACAGAGTTCATTTGCGTGAGGCCAGTCATAAAGGAAAGAAATATGATGCAATCTATTTTCATTACTGGACGAATATAAGGAGTTTGGAAAAGGAGATATTTGAACAAGAGCCCCTTGATTTAGCTGTTCAAAATGTGCTTCCTGTTTTAGAAGGAATATCAGGAATTAAATGTGATAGCACATTAATCCTGCCAAGAGAAGATGCAATAAGAAAATTTTTTCCTGTCCTAAGATAATCTATCAAATTAATATAATAAAATTTAAATAATCAAATTTAAACAAGATAACATGAGAAAAATAATTTGTGTTGGAGAAAGCAGGCTTGTGGAAGCAGTTATGGCAGAACATGTTCAGGGAGTTGCAGAGTGTAATTATGCTTCTGATGTTGCAGGAGCAAAAGAATTAATTGATTCCAGAGGATATGCTGGAATGTATATGGGAAGCCTGAGAATTTGCAGAGGAAAGACAGATGTTCCAAGAGTAACAGGAACAGACTGCGATGGAGGGATTCATTTAGTTGAGTATGCTGTTCAAAGAGGATTGAGAGTATTGGTTGTGACAGACGCGCCTGAAAGGACAAGGCAGATTGCAAGAGATATGAGAGCAGATGTTATGAGAGCTCCTGTTGCTGGAGATTTTATAAAGAAAGTAATTGAAACATGGGGAGAAAGATAAATGTTACCAAATTATGACATGAATTTTGAAAATATGGCACCTGCAGAAATTGCAGCCAGATTTCCTTATGGGCAAGTGGAAATCTGGCTTGATTTAGCTAGAAGTGTTTCTAAAGAAAAAACAAGCCAGCAATTAACAAGAGAAATTGGAAACTTGGAAGTGGCTTTAGTTCTTTGTACAGGAGAGTTTATTCCTGGCGCGAGAAATGTGCATTAAAATTTTATTCTTTGTGCTTTCCATTTGAAATCCTATCACAGAACTCTTATTGCCAAATGGTTTTAGCTGGTTATTTTTTATGTGGGTGCTAGTATATAAATGTTGTTGTTTTTGAGTGATGAAGAATAATGTAGTTAATTTAAAGTAATTACAGAAATTAAGTATTGTCTTTTATTTTACTAATAATCTTTTTCTCAATTTTTAGTTTCAATTTCGGTTTTTCTTTTATTTTTGCTTTAATATACTCTTCTATCTCTCCATTTGGAATATCTTTGATAGCATCAAAAACCTTATCTGCGATTTCTTCCTTAGACATTTTGGTATTTGATTCTTGTTTTATAATTTCTGAAATAGCATCAACTACACCAAGGGCAATATCCTGCTTTATTAAAGCGATTTCATAAGCAGTGGTTACTATCTTATTCTCCTTTTCTTTTAATTCATCTGAAACTTTTTTCATTATTTTTTACCTCCATCTGACTTTAAAACATTTTCTACCTGCTTCTCTATAGTATCTTTAAGCAAATCTTTAAATCTTTCCTTCTGATTTTCTAGTTTTACTTCCTTACTAACTGTATCAATTACTCCTGTCTTGTCAATAATATTTACAGATTCTTCCGCAAATGTAGAGGCTATATAACTTATAGCATTTTCAGTGAGTTCTTTTTTAGCGATTTTCAATCCCCCTTCTAATACTTCTCCGGCAGTAGAAAGAATCTTTTTAGACACAGGGGATTGATTATCGGACCAAATATTTGCAACCTTTTGTATAGTGTTTATTATTACCTCTTTATGTCTATATAAAAACTCAGCAAGCAACAGCCCATGATATAATCCAGGCATAAAATATTTCAAAAGCACTCTCGCTCTTTCTTGTAACTTTTTATTAATAGGCTTATAAGAATCTGACACAATCTCTTCTAAGGTTTGGTTTTTAGGTTTTGAAAACTTACTTATCTTCATATTTCCATCTATACCCGCGCCTCCAGAGTACGCTGCGGAGCTATGACTTACCCTAAAACTTTTACTTCCTTTGTTAGACATTTAGTAAACTCCTTCAGTTTTGTTTGTTTTTTTGTAAAATACAATTTTTCTAGTAAAACCTGGATATTAGAAAATGCATTTTTTCTTAAATGATTATGTCTTATCTTATTCCATGCATCAATATTCATTTTTTTACATCCTTTCATTGTTAAGTATGTTTGGCATGGTTTCAAGATAGGATAAATTCTGTCCTTAGTTGCTCCTGTTATAGCAAGCTTCTCTTTAAATTTCCATGCTGAATAATACCACCCTTTTGTTACAAGAAAATCTGCTTCTGAGAATTCTTCTATATTCTTTGGAGAGGTTAAACCCAAAATATAACTTTCTGTGCCTGGAAATTGTTTTATTATTGCTAAGTCTCTATGCACATGCATCTTGCATTTATTTTGATTCCTTTGCATAGGGTCTGCACATGCCAGTCCAAATTTTCTGTATCCTAAATGATAAGCCATAGAAATTTCGTTTAATGACTCTTCTCTTGTCCTTCCAGGAATAAGCACTACAACTCTATTTTTATATTCTGAAAAGATATGCAACTGAGTTTCAAAAAATTGTTTATTGAGAATCTCTAATTTTCCTGTATCTCCATCATATAAAGAGATTTCTATTGTTGTTAACAAATCAGGATTAATTGCTTTTACTAAATCTGCATACTCAAATAAATCAAAAATATCCAGCCATCTATCATTCATAATTGTTGATAGGATTATAGGCATATGTTGAGGAATACCAAAATGTAAACGAGAACAGCCTGCTTTTTTTATAGGCTCAAGAGTAGATTTTCTATGTTTTAGAATATCAAATGCGCGAAGTTCTACACCCACGTTCAAGAGAGACGGGGCTTTCACTTTCCAAAACCAAGTTTCAAGCCAATTTGCCTTTATTCCCAAAAATATTTTTTTCATTTTCTCCTTTTAAGTTAAAAACCTTGTCTGAATACAGAAAAAGGATATTTATAAATGTTTGTATACATTATAAACTATGACTTCAGAAGTTATATCATTTAATGCATAGAAAGGTTTATAAACTATGCTATACTAAAATAATTATGAAAAAAGAGGAGGTGATATTTCTATGAAAATTAAGAAAACCTCTCATGAAATAAAAGATAAAATTTTAGATGAACTAAAAAATGGTCCAAAAAGTGTAGCTGAAATTGGGGAAAATATAAATTCTAACTGGCTAACTGTCGAAAAATTTCTTAATGAGCTAAAGGATGACGGACTTGTTATAGAAGTGATTTCTTCCCCAAAAATGAAAGTTTATAGAAGAGTTGATGACTTAGCATTTTATGGACTTCCTTTTTCACAGGATATAAGGGATAAAACCTTTTCTTTACTTTGTACTATCGCTAAAAAATGGAAAGAAAAGAACCAAGAAGGTCCTATTCCGTCTAAAACTATCCTCCAAAAAATTGCAGTAGAATTTATTGAGAGTTCTCAAAGAATTGAAGTGCCTATCTTGAGATTTCATTATGGGAAAACAACTGCATTAAGATATGATGAAGAATTTGAAATGGAATGTAAGCCTTTTAATCTTAATTCAGAACAGAATACTCTTCTTTTAAATTTAATTGATAAGTACAAAAAAATGTCTGCGAGAAAGGCAGAACAAGAACAATATAAAAAAGAAGATATGATCTTTTATCGTGTAAAAGAGAAAGGGATTATTCAAAATCTTTTAATCAAAGATTCAAAAACATTAGAATTAGGCCTTCTTAAACTTTCAGCATTATACCCTTTAGAGTTAGTAGATATTTTTCCAATATTTGATAATTTTATTTATTGTTCAATAAATGCTTTAAATCTAAGTTCAAAAGAAGATAAAACAGGATATCTTCAAAAAATAAAAGAATTATTCTCTCTTGTCTGGGATATGGTTACTACTGCTTATTTCTTCTCAGATGCGGAAAAATATATAACTCAAGATAAAAAAGAACTTTTCTTTGAAATAAAAAAGAACATTTTGAATTCAAAGATATTGAATCTTTCTCCAATATTAGAAGATTTTAAATCTGAAGTAGAATCTATAAATACAGAAAATATTCCAATTAATATAACTGAGAGGGCTAAAGAGGCAATTCACTCAATCTTAGAAGACTAAAATGGACATATTTCTAGACACCTGTATAATTATTGCAAATTTTGATGAAAAAGATAAATTTTATTTGTTAGCAAAAAGATTTATAAGTAAAAATAAAAGTTTTATAATATCAATTTATCAGGAAAAGAAAGAACTGCCTTATTTCTTTTTTAGAAAAGATAAGATACTCTCTGAAGCTATAAAATTTTCTGCATACTCTTCATATTCAATAGACACTAAAGATTTAAGGCCTAAGGATGAACTTAATCTTAAAAAAATTATTGCACAAATAAAAGCAGGCAGCCTGATGCAATCAGAGCTTTTAATCTGGAAAAGAGAAATATATTTACTAAGGCAAAAAATCAATTACTTCATTAGAAATAATATTTCTAGAAGAGTAACCCCCTTAGAAAAGATTGACTCTAATTTAGTTAATTTACTTAATTCTTTAATAAATAATAAAGCAGATTGTTACATTCTTGCTTCTGCAATTCAAGAGAGTAAGCAAATTAAATTAATTATTATCACAACTGATAAGGGAGACTGGAATCGAGAGAGGATAGTTGAAATTATTAAGCAAACTTCATACAAAGAAGTTCCAGAAATAAAATATTTACAAGATATGTTCAGAGAATAAAATCAACAAATAAATTTATGCATAATCTTATTGGCTATTCTTATAACCAAAATAGCATCATCCTCAGAAACTTCTTTTATAACATCATGGGCAGATATGTTTCTCTGAGTTCTAAGAGCATGAAGAAAATGATAATTTGTTTGGTCAATAAAACCCTGCTTTTTAGCTTCCTCTATTAACTCATAAAAGTCTTTGCTCTCATACTTATCTTTGAGCAAACATTCAATTATAGCAGAAGAAACAACGACAGAACCTCTAAAAAATCCATATAAATACATTCTATATGCCTCAACAAAGCTACTATTATACTTAGGGTTCTTAAGTAACTTCGCAATATAAGGTAAGTCTCCAACCTTTTTTTGTCTTTCAGACATCTCTTTCTGCATTTGCTTATATCTTTCTATCAAAGATTATAGAAAGTTTTATCATGCTAAACCCTAAAAAACATAGTCTAAGAAAATTATTATTTGCATATTTAATAATTATAATTACAACTTTAATAGTTGTATTGGCATCAATATTTGTGTTTACTTTTATATTAGCTCCAAGATTTAAAGGGTTAACATCTGTTTTTATATTCCTGATTATACCGATTTCATGTTTTCTTGTTTATCTTTATGTGAATAATAATATAAAACAAAACTTTAATCAGAATAGAATAATTAATTTTAAGCATGCAACAAATTTAAACCTGCATGCTTAAAATCTTGGAAATTCCTTCCTGCATTGTAACCCCATAAAGCAAACTTGATTCTGTGATTATAGCATCATTGTGAGTTATAATAATATACTGCCCTGTTCTCATATATTTTTTGATTAAAACTGCCAATCTTTCTGAGTTTCTCTTGTCTAATGCAGCATCAACCTCATCAAAAATATAAAAACAGTATGGCTTGTATTCCTGAATTGCAAAAATCAAGCTTAATGCAACCAAAGTCTGCTCTCCTCCTGACAAGCTTGTTACATCAAAATATTTTCCCTTGCCAACCCGGATTGAAATATCAAGTCCTGCTGCAAACGGGTCTTCCTTGTTCTCAAGCTCGAGAAATGCCTCTCCCTTGCTTGAAAGCTGCATAAAATTTCGTGTGAAAAGCTCATTTATGGATGCAAGAGTTTTCATGAATGTCCTTTTTTTCTTTGTGTCAATCTCATCTATTATCTTGAGAATCTCGAGCTTTTCTTTTTCAAGCTGGCTTGTTTTTTCTGCAATTGAGTCATATTCTTTTTTTATCCCGTCATAAACTTCCAAAGCTCTTAAGTTGACAGAGCCTATTATTCTCAGGGAGTCTTCTGCTTTCTGCAATTTTTCCTTCAAAATTTCAATGCTTCCTTGAATAAGCTCAACTCCAACATAATCCTGAAAGTCAATTCCAAGAGTTTCGTGTTCTGCATCAATTCTTGCCTTGTCAATTTTTATCTCGTTTATTTGATTATCAAGTAACTGAGACTCGTGCTGTCTTGATATAAGTTCTGAATTCAAATCCTGGATTTCCTTCTGCAAAGATGTTCTTTCCTCAAATAATTTGTTAAATTTCTCCTTGAGTTTTTTCTCTGCCTTTTCTTTTTCTTCAAGAAGAAGTGTTTTCTCATCTATCTCCTGCTCTTTTTCTTTAATCTCCTCTTTCAAATCTTCTTCATCTCTTGCAGACTGCTTTATTATAAGTTTTGTAGAGTCAAGCTCGCGATTTTTCATTTCAAGCTCAAGATTAATATTTTTTTCTGTCCTAGCTGAAATCTGCTCTATTTCAAGCAAAGTCTGCTCGTATCTTTCTTCTGAATACTTGAATTTTTCCTGCATTTCCTCGAGCTTTTCTTTTTGACTGGAAAGCTCTTCTGCCTCTTGTTCAAGAGATTTTTTTTGTGAATCAAGCCTTTTTATAAATTCTGTTCTTTGCTCTATACTTTCAAGCTTAACAATCTCAATCTCTGTCAAAGAAACCTGGTGCTTAAGATTTTCAGCAGATGATTTTAAACTTGGAAGATTTAATTCAGACAATTCTTTTTTTGAGTTTTCAAGTGATTTGGAAAAAGAAAAAATCTTGGCATCACAATCTGAAAAGACATGATTTATATGCTCTTTTGTAATCTTGCTCTTGCAAAGAGGGCAAATATCAATTTTAGAGACTTGCTTCTTTATTTCCTGAAAATTTTTTATCTCTGCCTCTGCCACAGAGATATTTTTTTCAAGAGAAATTATTTTATTCTCTGATTCTGAAATTTTTTTCTGAATTTTTTCATATTCATTCTGCTGTTTCTTAAGATTTTCTTTGGCTTCCCTGGTTGATTTGAATTTCAGCTCGAGGGAAGATATTTCCTTAAGAACAAAATCCACCTCATTTTTATTTTTTAATATCTGTGATTTTTTGTCTTCTATTCTCTGCTTTAATGCAAGAAGCTCCTGTTTTATGCTGAAAAACTTTCTTTTGTTTTTCTCAAGCTCCTCAACTTCTTTTCTTTTTTTCTCAAGCTCTTCCTGCTTTCTTGCCTGCATTGGAAATTTTTTTTTGAGTTCAGAAATCAAATTCTCAAGTTCTTTTATGCTTTCCTCTGCTCTTTCTCTTCTTGCAATGACTTCCTCAAGTTTTCTTTTAGAATTATCTTTATGAACTGTCAGACCGGCAAGGCTCTCCCTTAATTGTGTGAGTTCTGAGAATAATGTTTCCTGCTCAATTCCTGTTGATTTTTGTATTCTCAAGTTTATATCATTTATTTTCTGCTCGATAAACCCAATTTCTGACTGTGTTTCCTGAATTTTTAATTTTAATTTTTCTCTTGACTTGGAGAATTTTTCTATTTCCTCTGTTATTTTTCCCGCTTCTTTTTTCTTTTCTTCAATCTGCTTGTGAAGAATTGTTGCTTTGCACCTTTTTTCCTGTTCCTGAAGCTGCTTGAACTTGAGAGCTTGCTGTCTTTCATTCTCAAGATTTTTCAAGTAGATTGTCCTTTCCCTGAGAGTTGCAGAAACTTCTTTCAGTTTTTCATCGGTTTTTTCAAGCTCGTGAAGAGATTTTTCTTTTCTTGCTTCGTAAACAGACATGCCAGCAACTTCTTCTATTACCTGCCTTCTCTCCTCGCCTCTCATTTTTACAGTGCCTTGTATCTCTCCCTGAAGAATTATATTATAGCCGTTCGGGTCAATTGAAGCTGTTGAAAGAAGCTCGAGAACTTCCTGCCTTGTCTTAACCTCGGAATTTATTTTGTAAATGCTCTGCCCGTTATGCCTCAGAATTCTCTCAATATCAACTTCCTTGCTTTCAATAAGAAATGTCTTGTCTGAATTGTTAAAAACAAGCCTTACAGATGCTTCGTGCGCTGGCTTGTGCAGTTTTGTTCCTGCAAATATTAAATTTGCAGATTTTTCTGCTCTCATTGATTTTGCTGACAGCCTTCCAAGAACAAAGCATATTGCATCTGAGATATTTGACTTGCCGGAGCCGTTGGGTCCGACTATGACGTTCATTGAATTTTCCAAGGG
>VGKQ01000027.1 GCA_016866995.1 Candidatus Pacearchaeota archaeon | reverse complement strand
TATTATTAAGAATAGAATCAACAAAAGCATTGTTTGCCTCTTTTAATGAACTTATTTTTGGCTGCCATACACCCCCGCAACCTGAGCACTTGGCTTGTGTTGTGCATCCGCCTGAAAATAAACAACAAATCCAGCTCCCGCCACCGCAAGCATCTGCCATGCTTCCTGACAAGTCAGCAACAGAAAAAACATCAACTGGCTGGGTTATATTTGATACATATGAAACATTTTCAAGACCAAGGCGGATTGGGATTGTTTTGTTGCTTAAAAAATTATAATTTAAAAGAGAAGATAGTGTCGAAGAAGGAATTGTCTGCCTGGTTTCAGAACTGCTGCTTCCATTAAAAACAGTGGTATTGCCTATATTCAAAAACATTGTATAATTGCTCTTATAGTGCAGGAAAACACTCATATTTTCAAGTTTTCCTGGAATATAGAACCCGTCATAAATATTCACTACTCCATTAATTCCGGGAAAAAAATACTTTTTTGATGATTCTGTTTGCGTGCTTGTTTCATGGGTTATTTTTATATAGCCTCCGGCAATATACAAACCATTTCCTTTAAATTCTATAATATTTGAACCATTGTAAAACCTGTTTATGTAGGAGGAAATATTATAAACTTGCGGGGAAAATTCAGAGACTGATTTTGCATAATGCCCTGAAAAATTATTGTTTATGTAAAGGTCAAAATCATCATTTATTGTTATTTCAAGATTAACATTTTTTATTTCTCCATAATAAGTAATATTTGCTGACAAGTTGCCATCGCCAACATATCCCCCAAAATAAAAATAAGAAACTGAAAATGATTTGGAGAGAAAGGCGCGGGCAGAGTATCCTGTAAAATTTCCTCCTGTTTGGTTTTCTATTCCACTTATAACCTGCGTTTCTACTTCTATATTTTTTAAGTTTTCATATGGAGTTGAATTTTTTGCTGCTATGAGGCTATAACCAAACCAAATTCCAATATTATCTTTTGTATCTAAGTCTGCGAGAACTGACTGCGCCAGCTCTTTAGCAAGAGTTATGTTCTCATTATAAAATTCTCCTATCTGCTCTAAAACTGATTTATTTAAATCAGTTATCTTCTCTGTGCTTACAAGATTTTTAGCATAGGAATTGTTGACTTCGCCAATTTTTAATGTGGAGAGAACTTTGAAAATATCTTCTGAAATTTCTGAATGATGATTATAAGATTTTATTGTTGGATATACAATTATTATTGTTAATAAGATTATTATGGTTGCTATTAATGCGTCTGTGCTGAAAAAAATTCCTTTTTTGTTTTTTATGGCTCCCATATGTAAAGATAAAATGTTTGCGGTTTATTTTTGTATGAAACAAATCGAGTTATTTTTACAAGATTCTTGGCTGATATTGATGCGGGATCTGTTCCTACCTTGCCAATTCCCCTTGTTTCTCCATCAGACAGGGAGATATTGTCTGTCAAAAAAAAGAAGTAATCAAATCTTGTGTTAAACAGGGTTTTTGTGAATTCATAATTTAAAATTGAAATGTTGTAAAATCTCTCAATTTTTGTTTCATTTATTTTATTATCTGATAAAATCCCCATAATAACCACGTTGCTTGAGTTCCAGTCTTTTGGAGTGCCCTCTGAAAGAAGATTATCTGCAATTATATTGCCATCATAAACAAGCGCATTTATATTCTCCGGAGCCTCACCAGGATAATTTTGAAGATATACAAATAAAGCAATAATTCCCATTGAAAAAATAATTGCTGCTATCATTAAATCAATACCCCATGTTTGCGCTTTTGAATTTTTATTAATTAAGATAAACTGTTCCATTTTCTTTGCGGATATAATTTTCTCCTTTGCTTATATTTCCAACAACAGGAATTACTGGAAGGGCTATTGCATTTTTGTTGTCTGAAGTTTTTACATAAACGCTCTCTTCTACTATCATTAGAGTATAATCTTGATTTGAAATTTTCTCCGGGAGCGTGAATTTTCTGAAATAGCCGTTGCTTGATTCATAGGCAAGATTAATTTCGTCTTGGACAGTGAGAGCAATTTCTTTTACAATAATGCCTTCGCGCGATTTGCTTGTGCTTGAGATATTTGACTGGATTGCAATAAAAAAGATGGTAAAGAAAAAGAGGATGAAAACAACTAAAGTAATAAATTCTATTGATGACTGGGATTTTTTTTTAAAAATATTTGTCATTTTTATACAGGATTTATTAATACTTTATCATCCTGGGCTGTTATCTCAATTTTTTTTACTCCTGAAGTGCTGCTTAATGTTCCGGATATTGGAACATTGCTTGAAAAAGAAACAATATTTACTCCCGAACTTGTTTGAATTGAAAATAAAAGGCTGTTCTCAACTATGCTTGCACTTAAAACCCCTTCTGGAAGATAAACTGTTATTGTTGTCTTTGACGGCTTTCCAGAATAAAAAACAGCTTCTGCACTTGAAGTTATTTTATTTGCGAAATTAGTCAATTGAGTTACTTTAATCTGGTCTTTTATTGTTCCGCTGTATAAAAATGCTATTGCTAAAATTGACAGCAAAATAAAAGTCACAAAACCAACAATAATAAGATATTCTATACTAACCTGTGATTTTTTCATCTTTCCCTCTTTTAATGATAAAATAGCAAATAGATTAATAAAACTATCTATCAACTGAAAATAAAGAAATAGTTTTTATTAATCTGAATTTATTTTAAAATTCTGGCATCTTATTATACAACCCTTTTATTCCGGCATCTTCGAGAAGGGCTGGATGCTGTTCAAAGAATTCCCTATAAAACATTTTAGGCTTTATCGTGATTTAACTGGGAGAAAAAGAGAATATTTCTAAAAATTATTTTATAAACTTGCCTGAAAACAATAAGTTTATAAAATAATTAAGACATAATTTATTATGGCAAAAGAGGCGAAGCCTGTTTTTTTAAAGGTATTTTTAATTGTGGCAGTGATACTTGTCATAAATCTCGCTTTTTTGTTTTATTTTTACGGCGGATTAAGTGGAGGAATGACTGGGTTTTCAATCGGCGAAAGTTTTTCAAAAATTTATGCTGAAATGCCGCAGTATTCAAAAATTTTTATTGCTTTTGAGTGGACTATACTATTTTTTATTTTAATAGGTGCATTTATCCGGGACATTGGTGTTAAAAGAAATGAGGTTGCTGGAATAAATATAGGAGACATGACAGGAAAAACCGGCACAGACCTTGATAAGCTGTATAGCATACTTCAAAATAAAAATCAGGTAAGAATTTCAACAATATCAAAAGCGTTTAAAGTTAATAAGGAAATTGCAATGGGGTGGTGCAAGATACTCGAGTCTGGAAATCTTGCTGTTATAGATTATCCGGGCGTGGGCGAGCCTATTTTAAAGCTAAATGAAAAATAAACAAAAATATAGGCAAATAAATTTGCTAAATAAAAAATAAAATGTAAAAATGAGCTTAATAGAAGATTTGGAAATAAAAATGAAAAAAAAAGAGATTGAAGCTATGACTAAACCGCGTTCTGCAGGAAAAAAACCCAAGAAACATATTTTTAATAAGCCAAAGCCACATAAAAAAATCACAAAAAAAGAATATGTCAAGCATAATGTACATAAATTAAAAAATGATGAGATAAAAAAAATCAAAGAAAAAATTAAAATAATGCAGAAAAATTCTGGAGATAAAAAAAATATTCAAAAAAAACAAACTTTAAATGTAAAAACAAGCCCGGAGAAAATTTCGACTTCAGAAGCAAAATTTTCAGGATTCAAAAAAGATGATAAAAAGCTTGGCATTTTAGAAAAATACAATGTAGAACTTGACGGGACAAATGTAAGGGTTGAAATTGAAAAGAACAAGTCTGAAACATTTTACAATTTGCATGTCCCTGAAATAGGGGTTGCCACTGCATCCTTGCTTGGCGATATTAGAAATGAACTTGTTTCTGTTACAAGCATAAGCATGAAGGAAATTCTGGATCCAAATGCTTTTAGTGAGATTAAGAAAAGATTTATGGAAGAAGCCGACAAATTACTTAAGACAAGAATACCTACTATAAGCGAAGAAACAAAAAAGTTTTTTGTCGGCAAACTTATTCAGGATATGCTTGGGCTTGGTGTAATTGAATTCTTGATAAATGATATTAATTTGGAAGAGGTTGTCATCCCGACTTCAAAAGAGCCGATACGAGTTTATCACAAGAGATATGGGTGGCTGCCGACAAATCTGACAGTTGCTAAAGAAGATGAAATAGCAAATTACTCAAATATTGTTGCAAGAAGGGTTGGGAGGCAGATAACTGTCCTTACTCCTCTGCTTGACGCGCATCTTGTGACAGGAGACAGAGTAAATTCTATACTCTACCCAATAAGCACCAAGGGAAATACTATAACAATAAGAAAATTTGCCCGAGATCCATTTACAATTGTTGATTTGATTAATAATAAAACATGTGATTTGGAAACAGCCGCGCTTCTTTGGCTGGCTGTTGAGTATGAAATGAATGTGCTTATTTCAGGAGGAACTGCGTCTGGAAAGACATCTCTGCTAAATGCATGCATGCCCTTTATTCCCCCTAATCACAGAATAATCAGCGTGGAAGACACAAGAGAATTAATGCTTCCGGATTTTTTATACTGGACTCCGCTTGTAACAAGAATGCCAAATCCAGAAGGGAAAGGAGAAGTATCTATGCTTGATTTGCTTGTCAACTCATTAAGAATGAGGCCTGACAGGATTGTTCTTGGCGAGATGAGAAGGCAGAGGGAAGCAGAAGTTTTGTTTGAAGCAATGCATACTGGACATTCTGTATATGCTACTTTACATGCAGATAGTGCTGCTGAAACTGTCTCAAGATTGACAAATCCTCCCTTAAATGTTCCTCCAAATCTTCTGAGAGCAGTAAATCTTAATATAGTAATGTTTAGAGACAGAAGGAAAGGAATAAGAAGAATAACACAAATTGCAGAGTTTGAGACAAAGGGAGATGAAGTAAAGGCAAATATTTTGTATAGATGGATTGCTGATGAAGACAGGACTGTAAAGCATGCAGAAAGCTCAAGATTTTTTGAGGATATAAACAGGAATACCGGCATGTCACAGACAGAACTTAATAAAAACCTTGATAACAAAAAGAAAATTATATTGTGGATGGTTAAAAATAATATACGAGATTTAAATGATTTTGGAAAAGTTATGAAATTTTATTATACTGATAAAGAATCTTTAATGGAATCAATAAAGAAAAATGACATTAAAGGGATTCTTAACAGATAAAGATGATATTCAAAATCCCTTTTACATTTTCAAATATAGAAAAGTTGAAGAAGAGGTCTAAGTTCTTTGCAGGGAGAATTGGCTATAAAAAAAATTCTGGGCTGGCTGATAACCTTAAAAATTCAGGTGCAGAGTTGACAAGAGAAGAATATATTGGGATATCTGTTAGAAGCTCTATTATTATTTTTGTTTTTCTCTTCCTAATCTCAACTACCATATTATTTTTATTAAAACAAAGATTATTTCATTTGTACGGCTTGGGAATTGCCCTGCTGTTTGCGGGATTTGTATTTTTCAGCCAAATGAATTATCCAAAAATATATGTTTCAAGAAGGCAGAAAGATATTGAAAAAAATTTGATTCCGGCTCTTCAGGATATGGCTGTGCAGCTTAGTTCTGGAATTGCTTTGTTTGGGGTTCTGACTAATATTTCAGACGCAGATTATGGAGAACTTAGTGTGGAATTGAAGAAAGCTGTAAAAAGAATTAATTCAGGAGAACCAGAGACAGATGTTCTTGATGATTTAGCAAAAAGAAATCCTTCTGTATTTTTCAGGCGAACACTTTGGCAGATTAGCAACGGCATGAGGGCTGGAAGCGAAATATTACTTGTAATAAAAGACAGCATTCGGGCTTTGAATGAGGAGCAATTAATACAAGTCCAGAATTATGGAAACAAGCTTAATCCTTTAATAATGTTTTACATGCTTATTTCTGTAATAATTCCTGCTTTATCAATTACCTTCTTGACAATAATTTCCTCAATGGTTAATCTCCCTTCAACAATGACAATGCTGCTGTTTGTGGGATTATTTATTTTTGTTGTCTTAATTCAAATAATGTTTTTAGGATTAATTAAATCAAGGAGGCCAAGCTTATTATAATGACATCCTCCCCTGCCTAAAGGCAGGGGTTTCCTTCTCCAAGAAGGAAACATTGGCTTGGAAACAGGCCAAAGTCATACTACATCCCAGAAGATGTGGTTTCCAAGGAATACAAAATGAAAAAACAAAAAATTAGTGAAGTCAAAGAATTGAAGATAGTAAAAACAGAAACAAAATCCAGCAGGATTATGATGTTTGTTTTAATTTTTGCGCTTGTTGCGGGCATTATCTCATATATCATAAAAAGAGATTATATTATTTCTTTGGGATTTTTCTTTTTTATTATTATAATATTTCCTGTATACAGATACTTCAGCAAAAAACTTTCTGACAGCGGCAGAATTAGAAGAATTGAAGAAGTTTTTCCGGATTTTTTGCAGTTAATGTCAAGCAATTTAAGGGCGGGAATAACAATTGACAAGGCAATGTTGCTGAGTGCGAGGCCCGAATTTAGTCCGCTTGATGCTGAAATACAGAAAACAGGAAAGGACATTGTAACTGGAAAGGACATTGAAGTTGCACTGATTGATATGTCAAAAAGAATTAATTCAGAGAAAATACATAAAACAATTCTTTTGATTATCTCCGGAATTAAGGCGGGGGGAAATCTTGCGGTGCTGCTTGAAGAAACTGCTGTAAATATGCGAGAAAGAAATTTTGTTGAAAAAAGGGCAGCAAGCAATGTTCTTATGTATGCAATTTTTATTTTTGTTGCGGTTGCAATAGGCGCGCCTGCCCTGTTCTCGCTTTCAACAATTTTAGTCGGAGTTTTAACTAAATTGCTTTCGGGTTTGCCAACCATAAGTGCTTCGACTACAATAAACATGCCTTTTACACTATCAAAAATAAATATCTCTGTTGCGTTTATTGAGTATTTCTCAATAGTATTCATTATCGCGATAGACATTCTTGCATCATTAATACTTGGATTGGTTATGAAAGGAGAAGAAAAAGAGGGCTTGAAGTATACTATCCCTCTTATTATAGCAAGCATTGCTGTATTCTTTGTTATGAAAATACTTTTGGGCAATTTTATGGCGGGGATGTTTTGAGTTAAGTTTATAATATTATTATTCTGAATTATATAATGAATTACAAGGAAGAAACAAGAAATTCTTACAACAAAAATGCCAGAAAATTTTCAGAAAAATTTCTTGAACTTATGGACTTAAAGAAAAGGGGTGAGTTTCAAAGATTTATAAGCTTGATTCCTGGAAAAAAAATATTAGACTTGGGATGTGGCTCTGGAGACCATGCATATTTTTTCCAGCAAAAAGGATTGGATGTTATTGCTGTAGATATATCAGAAGAGATGATTAATTTGTGCAAGAAAAAAGGGATTAATGCTTTTATTATGGATATTGAAGATTTGAAGTTTGAAGATAATACTTTTGATGGAATATGGGCAGTTACTTCATTGTTGCATATTCCAAAATCAAAACTTCCTGCAGTTATTGACAAATTACACAAGATACTTAAGAAAAACGGCATACTTCATGTATGCGTAAAGGAAGGAATTGGAGAAAAGATAATAAAAGATGAAGATAAGAACACAAGAAGATTTTTTGCTTTCTGGCAGGAAGAAGAGATACTAAAATTATTCAGAGGCAATTTTGCAATTATAAGCTCTGAAAAAGCCGGGCTTGGAAAAACAATATTTTTGCAGTTTTTCTTTAAAAAACCGAATTAATTTAGTGATATAAAGCTTTTTATACTTAAACTTATTTTTATGATTATAAAAAATGGTGAAAAAAATCAAGAAAGCAAAGATAAAGAAACAAGATAAAATTTCTACAGGAATTGAAAATCTAGACAAAATTACTGAAGGAGGGTTTGAAAAAAATTCTGTAAATCTTGTTATTGGGAATTCTGGCTCTGGAAAAAGCATTTTTGCTGTTCAGTTTTTAGTTGAGGGAATAAAGAAGGGAGAAAAGTGCTTGTATGTAACATTTGAGGAAAAGAAAGAGGAATTTTACAGGAACATGCTTGATTTTGGCTGGAATCTTTCTGAAATGGAAAAAGAGGGAAAATTTGTTTTTCTTGAATATACTCCTGAAAAAGTCAAGACAATGCTTGAAGAGGGAGGAGGAATTATAGAGAGTGTAATCTTAAACAAAAAAATATCAAGAATAGTAATAGACAGCATAACCTCATTTGCTCTTTTATTTGAGCAGGAGCTTGACAAGAGAGAGGCTGCTTTGTCGCTTTTTGACATAATAAGAAAATGGAACTGCACTTCTCTTCTTACACTTGAGGAAGACCCTGTTAAAAGAGATGCAGGCTCTTCATCAAGCCTGGAATTTGAGTCTGACAGCATTTTATTGCTGTATTTTGTGAGATGCAAGGAAGAAAGAGAGAGGTTTATAGAAGTTTTGAAGATGAGGGGGACAAAACATTCAACAGAAGTTTTTCCGTTTGAAATTGGGAAAAATGGGATAATTGTAAGCCAGAAAAGCGATGCAGCACGATTTCTTAAGTGTGTTTCTAACTGAATTTTGCTATATTTAAGAATTTTTAAGAGAAGTATCAACCGAAACCTTTATAAATGGTTGTTACTAAAGAATAGTTACAAATAAGGAGTTAAAATGGCAGAAATAAACTGGGAAGAAGTATATGCCAGAGAGAAAGAAAAGCTGGAAAGAGATACACAATTAAGCCCTGATAGAAGAGAGGAATTAACTGCTTTGCTGGAAGAAAATTTGGGAAAGTATGTCAAAAAGAATAGGAGCAACTTAAAATGAAACAAAACTTAAAGACAATAATACTTTCGACTCTTTTCACACTAAATATGTGGGTTGGAGACCAGATTGTAGATGGAGCAGTAGAACTTGGAAGAAAAGTCACAGCTCCTGTTGTGGTTCCTGCTGCACAGGCTTATGTTAATTATGTGTGTCCTGTTGCAGTTGTTCCTGAATTAAACAAATATGATGAAAGATGAGCTTTAAAAAATTAGATGATATTGTGATGAAAGGAGTTAATGCAGGAGTTCATGCATGGAACTGGACAACTGGAAGGGGAAAAGCTGATTTATCTAACCTGCTTTTTGCAGGCGGAATGATTGCTTCAGATGCTGGATTAATCATTGCATCAAATTACCTCATTGCAGGGTTGCTTATTCCTCTTCAGGGGATAGCTATTCCTTCTTGTATTTTAACTAATAAAAAAGTAGAGAAATCTGAAATGAAAGCTTTAAATTCAGGGGCTTTGGATCCTGGAATAGAGAAAATTAAATACTTATGTAAATTTTTTGGGTATACTACAGGGATTATCTCAGTTGCAGCGACTGCTATAACCCAATTTAGTCCAGTTGACTTAGAAAAAAATCCAAATTCATATAATAAACAAATAGGCTCATTGATTACTGGCGCTGGGGGTTTAATGATGGGCTCTGCCTTCCAGGTTATGCGCTCAGATTATCTTCCGCCGAGAAAAAATGTTGTGAGAAGAGCTTATGAAAGAGCTTCTGAATATGCAAAAAAATTAAGTGAAGCTATTCAGCCACAGCCCCAAGCCCAGCCAGGGCTTGTTTCAGCTTTTTATGGGGGGAAAGAAGATGAGCTTATATGAGATGCTGACAAACAGAGAAGAAGACATTATAAAGAGAAAATTGAGAAGAGGAAAAAATTATGTGTGTCCTGTTGCCCAGATACCAAAAAATTATTAAACTTTTAAATAAATAAAATAAGGAGATAAAATGGATAGAAGATATCAAGCACAAACGAGAAGAACAGACAGAGCAATTGCAAGAGATGGAAGTTTTGATGCTCAAGCTGCAAGAACAAAAGCAAGCACACTTGCTGCTTTGGCAAGACATTCAACTCGA
This sequence comes from Candidatus Pacearchaeota archaeon, assembly GCA_016866995.1. Classification (GTDB taxonomy): domain Archaea; phylum Nanobdellota; class Nanobdellia; order Pacearchaeales; family GW2011-AR1; genus VGKQ01. The sequence goes on along the minus strand of VGKQ01000027.1, from coordinate 2,034 downwards.
GCTCTAGTGCCAGTTAGAAAACCAGAAGACATGGCTTTAGTGCAGGCAGGAGAGCATACATCAAGAGTTTATGCCGAAGCAAGAGCCAGTTTATATGATAATTAAATTTTTATAACTAATTTTTAATATGAGAACATCAAGCAAAATAGCTTTAGGAAGTTTAGCTGTGATAACAGGAATTTTATTTGTTGATATATTTACTTCAAGAACAGGAGAACAAATATATGTTGAGCATTCCAGCGAGCAGGGCGGGCTTGAGCATATAAAATTTATAGGATGGAGTGAAGAAAAAACTTCTGGAAGTCTTGGAGAACTTGTAAATCAAGGAAGAATTCAGGAAGGAGATGCTGTTTATTTTAATGAAAATGAATATGCATTATTTTCTGGCGGGAAATATGTTGCAGAAGTTTATGACAAAAAAACAAGAAAAGTTACTCAGATTGCTGTGCCATATGAAACAATAGAAGGATTTAATGTGGAAATGATAAAAAGGCCGATAAGAAACAAGGATTTTCGCGGAGATTAAAAATATTTTTCTGTTATTAATGTTACAATAAAAATTATATTTTATTGTTAAATATAGATTAAGGTAATTAACATTAACTCTAATAATTATAATAAATTAGTTTATAAGAACTAGTTACAGATAATTGTGTATAAGTTAAAGATATTCTGATTTTCTTAAATTAATTTTTCAGAATAAACTTGTCTACCTGATTTTTTGCTTTTTCTCGTGCTTTCTGGTGTTCTTGCAGGAATTTATTTATCTTGTTGATTAAAATCTGTTTTAATTCTCCTGTAAGCAATTTTCCGGATTTATAGTCTTTCTCTATTTTTTCTAATTTCCTGTCATCTGGTTCAAAAAACATTTTAAGATACTGGAAAGAAACATCAATGCCGGGATTTCCGCCTTTTTTTCTATGCTCTTTTATAGTTGCCTGCCCGCCTGAAAATGCATATTTATTTATTTTTCTTGAGACTTGTTCTGGAGAATCTGTTGTATATATGGCATTTTCTTCTGCAGATGAAGCAGCCATTTTCCCTCCTATGCCAGTTAATGGAGGAAGAAATACATTATGAAGAATAGCAGGCTTGTAGTACCCTAGTTTTGGCATGACATCCCGTGATATTCTAAAATGGGGATCTTGGTCTATTCCAAGAGGAATTAAGCATGGAATATTTTTTCCTTTCAGAACAGAAGGAAGAAAAGCAGGAACCGCCTGCATACTTGTGTAGAAAATGCTTCCTATATTTTGACTTTCTGTAAATCCAAAGGACGATTTTACCATTGAAAATGTTATTTTTTTTGCAACTTTACATGCCTCTTTATACATTAGTCCAGCATGCTTTGTGTCAATAATAAAATGTGTTTTCTCTGGCTTGAAGCCAAGCGCAATAATATCAAGCATGTCTTCATAAGTTGCTTCTGCAGTGTCTTTTAAAGTTACATCTTGTTTATATAGAAATTTTTCTTCATCTGGAAACTGAAACCACATTTCTGCATCAAATTTATCCTGAAGCCATTTGCATAAAATCCATGGAATAAGATGCCCAAGATGAACCTTGCTTTTTTTTGATGATGCTCTTCCTGTGTAAAGGAAAAACTTGTTGCCTTTTTCATACTCATCAAGAAGCCAATTCATATCTCTGTGGGCAAAAAAAACTCCTCTTCTTAAAAATAAATGCAAATCTCCTGTGTGCTTCTTAATTCTATTGAGGAGTTTTTCATCTATATGTGAAACTCCAAATTCCTTGATAAGCTTGGAATAATCAACTTCGCCTTCAACTTCATAAGGAGTTACTTTGAACTCTTTCTCTTTTTTCATGTTAGAAAGAGTTTAAAGATATTTATAAATCTTAACAAGGGGATTATTAATTTTGGGGTTTATATCTCTTTTTTATTCAACTGTCTAGTCCGCTATTAAGACGCTCTCGATGATTTAATTTATTCATTCTTTATATAATTTTTGTTTATTTTCTCTGTTTCTCAAGGAAAGCTTGATAAGGAGTTCTAAGCTTTCCATTAGTCAAGCT
>VGKQ01000026.1 GCA_016866995.1 Candidatus Pacearchaeota archaeon | reverse complement strand
CTTATAAACTTAGTTTATCTGAAAAATTAATGTCTGGATTTAAAACTGATTATGAAGAAGAAAGAAGAAGCAGGAAAGTTCTTGAATTAACAGAACGAGCTTATACTACTTATGCAGTAAATAAATCAACCGGAGAAAAAGAAAAAGTCTGGAGATTACAGGCAATAGCTCCAAAAACTGGAGTAGAATATTTTGAAACAAAATATGGAAATCAGGGATTGGAAGTTTGGGTTGGAGATTATGTTTCAGATGGAATAGGTGGACAAAGAGAAAGCATGGTTGCGATATTCACTCTTGACAGAACAACAATGAAGAGATATACAGAAATTAGTTTTCCTGACAAATCAGGATTTTTAAAAAAGCTTCGTAAAAAAAAGCCCAAAACACCTAAAATAAAAACACTACAAGATACTCCTGCTGTAACTCAATAAGATTATTTTAGAATTATTTTTTAGCTATGAATTCAGTATAATGGCACTTTCCGCAGTATAATCTTCCCTGGCTTTTGCTTAAAAATACTCCGGGCCCGCATCTTGTGCAGCAAGCTTCCCTTACAATTTTATCTCCATCAATCTTATACTTCTTCCATTTCTGGCTTGAAGGCTTATTTTTTTTATTTTTCTTGCCTTTATTCTCCTTTTTCATTTTTTCTTCTGCCATCTTGCTATTTTTTCTCCTCAGTTTTATTTTCTTGAATTTTTTCTTTTTTCTGCTTTTCTGTCTTGTTCTTGTCTTCTTTTGTTTTATATATTGAAGCAGAAATTAAAAATGTATCTCTTCCAAATTTTCCTTTTATCTCATAAACTGCAATCAGTTCTTCCTGAGCTTTAAAGTGCTCTGAAATAATTTTGCTTGCTTCTGGAAAACTTGGGTTCTTGGAAGCTTCAACTATAATTTTTACTTCTCTCCTGTTCAATAAATTATTTTGCTTGTCTTCTATTATTTTCATGCTGCTATCTCCGATATTTTTGAATATTCTACTGCGCCAAAATAATGTTGTGCTGTTTTTTCCAACTGCCCAATCTGCATAAAAAGGAAGTCTCGTGTTGGTCCTTTTTCACATTCTTGTGCATTGGTTTCTAATGCTTTTATTGCCCTTTTATAAAAATCAGGGGTTACTCTTTTATGAGTTCTATCAACATTCATAACCAACATTAATAACCCGTCTGTAATCACAGGACAACTCCGAACATCTCCTCTTTCTATTCCTGCAATCTCTTTTTCACATGTTCCTAATTGTATTTTATACCATCTCTCTTTATTTTCTCTTATTGCTTCTATTTGCGCTCTTCTTACTTCAAAATATTGTTTGATTTTTATTATCATTTTAGAATTTTATTTTGTCTTGATAGCATATAATCCCTTCTTTTTTATATTCAGTTTTTTTGCAACTTCTGAATTTTCAGAATCAAGTATCATTACCCTTCCCTTGAATTCTGAAACATATTCCTGGCTTCCGCATTCAGGACACTTGTCTCCTTCATAAATTTTCTTGCATATCTTGCACGCTTTCTTTCCCATTTTAATGACTTCCCATCTTATTTTTTCTTCTTCTCCTTTTTCTTTTCTTTTTCTTCGGCTTTTTCTGATGATTTTTGCTTTTTCTTGTCAGCTTTTATCCACTCTAATTTTCCCAATCCTGGCTGCCTCATTGTCAATCCAATTTTAGGCTCTCCTGCCTTGTATGAAACAGCAACAATCCTTGCCAGGCACAAGTCGCCTTTATGCAAACTTTTTTTTCCTGATTTTCCAGCAAGTGTTCCTGACTTGTTATATGAAACATAATCTTCCATAGTCTGGCTTATATGTATCATTCCTTTCATTACTCCAAGATTTATAAAAGCACCAAAATTTGTAATCTCATCTATGGAACCAAAAACAAGCTCCTGCATCTCTGGCCTCCATACAATAAGCTTGAATCTTGAGTTGTAATAAGCAGCCCCATCTCCTGGAATTATTATCCCTTCACCTACATTTAGCACTTCAACAACAGAGACAACACTTCCAATATCCCTGTTAACAAATCCCTTGTATGTCTCCACAAGCTGTTTCTCAACAGCTTCCTGAGTAGGCAGCCCGAAAAGCTTTGGCTCCACTCTTACATAATCCTCAACTTCAATAAGATAAAACATAAAAACTAAAGATAAATTTGGTTTTTAAAGCTTATGATTTATATTCATTGGTGCATAAGCGGTTGGTAATTTTGCTATGTTTTATTCATTTGCCATTTTGATCAACTCCGTCCATTTATTTTCAGAAGTAAGTTTCAATTCTGGAATAGCAAGTTCATAAGGGCATCTCTTGATTGACTGGTGTTTTCTTATGAAATTGTAGAATATTTCATAACCCTTCATTATTGCATTTGCACTTTCCACACTTCCGTGAAAACCTCTGAAAGTTTTTGTCCTCTCACGAATTGAATTGTGTAGTCTTTCAATCATGATGTTAAAACCTTCACCCCTTGAAGCATTAACTTGATTATGTTCTACATTTACTCTATGGGTTTTATTTGAAAATCCCCAGACTCTTCTTATTGCTTTTGGATAAGCAAGAAGCCCGTCAGAAGTGACTATCTTAACCTGCTCTCCTGTTTTTTGTTTTGCTTTTGATAAAACAAATTTAAGTTCCTTTTGTTCTCTTGCTTTAACATATTCAGAAGAAATCATAAATCTTGTTTTGCTATCAATACAATCAATAAACCAATTTTTATCTACACCTTTTTTATTATAGAATTTCCTTCTGTGATATTCCATTTCATCAATTTGGATTTCTTTTCCAATATTGAGATAAAGACCATCTGTAAATTTAGAAATCATTATTGAATATTTTCTAAGCCATCTTAAAACAGAAGTGTGGTCTGAATTATGAGGATAAAATGCCTTAAAATGTTCTTGAACTTTTCTTGTTGAAACTCCTCTATAAAATAAATCTAAGGCACAAGTTATTTTCTTTGGATGATTTCTCATTCTGAAAAAACCATCATTTATTGTAAAAGTTTTATCACAATCATTGCATTTATATCTCTGAATTAATCCTCTATTTTCTGTCTTTCTTTTTGTCCATTTGATTACTTTCTTACTCTTACAACTAGGACAAGAAAGTTTTTTATACTTGTTCTTTTTTACATTGTTAGATTTCATTTGATTTGCGTTGGATGGAATCTAGGGCTCTTCGGAGCCCTCTTTATATTTACTTAATTAGGTATAACTTATTTAGGTAAGTAAACTATTTAAATGTTTCTGTTATAAAGTTATTACTATATAGGTAATACCCAAAAAGGTAAGATTTATATATACCTTATTCTAATTTTAATTATGGCAGAAATAACAATTAAAATTAAAGGTTACAAATGTGAGAGATGTAGGCATGAATGGGCTCCAAGAAATAAAAAAGAAAAACCGATTATTTGCCCAAGGTGTAAAAGCCCATACTGGAATAAACCCAAAAAGAAATAATAGTTGAACCCCGCTTTTAGAATTCTTTTTACATTAATAGATTTTTAGCGAAGAAATCAAGCGAAGCGAATTTCGAAGCCAGTTAAATTTCTAAGATATCTCAATATATTCTAATAACATTCTAAAAAGATTATAAACAGAAGCTTTAAATACTCTAAATAGATTGTTATAATATATGAAAACTAAAGCAGATAAAAAAGAAGTTGTAAAAGTTCAAGTAACATTTACTAAAAAACAAATGGAAATTATGAAAGAATACCAAGATATTTTTGGCGAGAGTGATGCTGAAATTGTTCGTGCTATTGTTATGAATTGGCTTGCATTAAAAAAAGAGGTTGGTAAAAATGAAAATAAATAGATTAATTTTTATTGCATTAGTTTGTTTTTTGTTTCTTAATTTTGTATCTGCATCTCGCTTGCCAAGTATTGGAGGGGATAATGAAACCTGGGGCAATATTCTTAATGATTATTTAACAAAATTAGCCGGAACAAATGCAACACAGTTAAATTTAACAATGGTAAATGGAACAAATATTTACTCTTCTTCGATAAATTCTTCACATATACAAGATAATGCAATCACTTCTAATAAGTTAGTGGCAAATTCTGTTACTGCAGAAAAAATTGATTTAACTTCTGTCAAAATTTCAAATTTTACAAACGATGCTAATTATCTTGATAAAGATGAAGGTGGAACAATTGATGGAAGTTTAATTGTTAATGGAAACTTTACTTTAATTGGGAGTTATCTAAATGCAACAGTAATTAATCAATATTTGAATGGTTCTTTTTTTCCAGAAATAACAAATATTTTTAATATTGGAAGTTCTTTATTAAAATGGGCAAATATATTTGTTACCAATCTTTATGCTTCAAAAGTTTATTCAGATGACTGGAGCAATGTTACAATAACAAAAAGTCAAGTAAGTGATTTTGGCTCTTACTTGGAATCAGAATCAGACCCCGTTTTTTCGTCTTGGGATAAAGATTATGGCGATTTAATTAACAAACCAACAATTCCAACATTATGGGATTCTGCGTTTAACAATACTGGAGATACTAGATGGGGTGGAGGAACAAACACTCAAAAGAAAGCTGATGGAAATTATCTTTACAATGACACTACAACAATTTATTTTAATGAAACAAAATTAAATGCTACAATTGATAATAAAATTTCTGGAATTTCAGGAGGAAATGCATCATTCAATCAGTCTTTGACAGATACTTTATATGCAGGAATAGAATGGAATTACAATCAGACAATTCCTGCAAATGCATATACTGATTCTGTGAATCAATCAACTGCTTCGTGGATTGAGGCAACATTCTTGAAAATAGCAAATCTTGTTGGAGCAGTTGGAAACTGGAGCGCAGACAAACCTAATTATTACAACAAGACAGATGTTGATTCTTTCAATGAAAGTTGGAGTTCAACTTACAATGCAACTTATGCAACTTGGAGTTATAATCAGACAACTCCTGCAATTGATTATGCATCAGGAATCAATACAAGTTTGTCTTCGAGAATTGATGGAATTTCAGGAGGAAATGCATCATTCAATCAGTCTTTGACAGATACTTTATATGCAGGAATAGAATGGAATTACAATCAAACAACTGCAGCAAATAAAACAATTTATGACACATATAATTCTATCTGGAGCTCAACATACAACGCAACTTACGCAGGTTATGTCGCTGCGAATTACACAAATAAATCTAATTTTTGGGATAATATGGATACTATAAATACAACTCAGATGCAGGATGATGGGGGAACATTAAATATATTGGTGAGTTGGCTAACAAGTTTGTTTTACACAGAAAGCGAAGTTGATACAAAATTAGGAACAGCTAACTTGCACACTCATGCTGCTGAAAATATAAGTGCAGGAAATTTTGGTACGGGGAATTATAATTTTAGCAATAACTTAACTTTTAATTCAAATAACCAAGGCATAAAAATGGGAAACGCTATGATGTACTGGAATGGTTCTGCATTGATTATAAAGGTGACATAAGATGAAAAAAATGTTTTTTATAGTTCTATTTTGTTTTATATTCTTCATCTTTTTTCTCCCACTTGCGAGTGCAGATTGGTGGAATTCTAGTTGGAATTACAGAAAAGAAATAAATATAACTAATACAGGTTCAACAACACTAAACAATTTTCCTGTTTATCTTAATATAATCTATAATGAAACTATGCAAGGGGATTATGATGACTTGAGATTCATTAATGGAAGCTGTGCATCTGAAGGAGGAATTAGTTTAGATTATGAATTAGAAAATTACACTTCTTCTAAAGCAGATATTTGGCTAAGAATTCCTGTTTTTTTAGCAGGAGTATATTCAATTTGTATGTATTACAATAATTCTGGTGCAACTAATGGTGAGAACAAAACAGGTGTTTGGGATAGTAATTATCTTGCGGTATTTCATATGCAAGATTTGAATGCAACCTATATTGTTGACAGCACATTAAATTCCAGAAATGGGACAAAATCTGCTTCAAACGGACCTGCTCAAATTTCAGGAATAATCGGAAATGCCCAGTATTTTTCAAATGATAATATTAAATCTAAAAGTCTTACTTCTGGAAAGAATAATATAACTAACAATTATACCTTAGAGGCGTGGATAAAACCAGAGTATATCACAAATGGATCTGGAGATATAGATAAGTATGGACAGACTATAATTGGCATTGCTGCTGATCCCAGCAGTGGCCCCTATGACTGGCTGACTCAACATGGAAAAAATATTTGGTTTTCTACATTTCAGTCGTCATCAACATCATTCATTAAGTCAGACAATATAATCTTGACAACAACCCAGTATTATTATGTTGCTGCAACTTCTATGAAGAGTTCAGAAGCAATTATTTATGTTAATGGGACTAAGATAAAAAACGAGACTGCTTCTTCATCAAATATGTCGAGTTTATTCACATTAGGAGATTTAAGGCCTGGAAGAGCAATCTACTATAACGGAACAATGGATGAAGTTCGTGTTTCAAACATCCAAAGGAGTGCAGATTGGATAAATATGTCTTATCAGATAGTTGTAAATCAGGGGACTTATGTAATAGTTGGCAATGAAGAAGCTCAAGCATCTGACACCTCATATCCAATATTCTCAAATTATTATGACAATAATGCTTCTCTTGTTGGAAGTGGAACAGGGTTGTTTAATGTAACAATTGAAAATACAAATGGAACTGTTTTATTGGAAATAAATAATCAAAACTATACTGCAACAAATTTAACTTCTAATGTTTACAATGCTTCTTATGCTTTCACTTCTGCGGGAACATATTCTTATAAATGGCATTCTTGGGGAAATGGCACAAGCAACTTGTATAATGCTTCTGAGACAAGGAGTTATACAGTTAATGCAAGTGCAGACACCTGCACTTATTCTGGAAGCGGAAACTGGGCTTTGAATTGCGCAGATAATTGTGTTTTCTCAACAACACAAACAATAGGCAGTGGAAATAACATAACTATAACAGGAACAGGAACCTTGACTTTTAATAATAATGGTAGATGGGCTTTTACAGGGACTAATCAATATATCACTATTGCCTCAGGATGCACATTAAATATCAATACAGGTGGCGGGTGGAATTATTAAGATGTTGAGTAAAAAAAAACTTATTTTTCTTGCATTAATAATTTCTTTAGTTTTAACTCCTTTAGTTTATGCAAGGAGTTACGGAGAAGGGATTTATGGTTCTGGGAACTATACTGGAACAACAACCCTCTCTTTATATTGCGGAGATGGAATCTGCAATAATGGAGAAACATGCTCTTCCTGTTCTGGTGATTGCGGGGCTTGTCCTGTAACTCCGAGTCCTGGCGGAGGGGGCGGAGGAGCAGCTTGTTATTATGACTGGCAATGCACAAACTGGTTTCCTTCAATATGCCCAGAATCAGGTACTCAGGAAAGAATATGTATGAATAAAGGAAGTTGCAAGGGCACAGAAGGAATACCAAACCAAACTCAAAAATGCGAATATCTTGGACCAAAAGAACCTTTATTTGATATCTATCTATCGTTAGAAGACAAATATAAAAAAATTTGTTCTGAAAATAAAATTAAAGCAAATATAAAACTCGAGAATTATGCAAAAGTAGAATTACTTGATGCATTTATGACTTATTGGATAATCGATGAAAATAATAAACTGATTGCTGAATTAAAAGATACAAGGGCAGTTGAAAAATCTACCAATTTTGATATTGAGATGAAAATTCCAGACTCTACTCCCGAAGGAACTTATAGATTATATGCTGAAATAACTTATTCAGGGAATAAAACTGCCGTAGCAGGAGAAACTTTTGAAGTTTTATCTGAAGAAGAATGTGCGTCTTTTCATATAGGTGATTTTAATTGGATGTATTTAGTTTATGGAGTTACAGGAATATTTTTGGTATTGCTTATTTTAATTTTAGTTAAATTCCTAAGAAGATTTAAAATAACAAGAAGAAAAACAGAAAAAACACAAACCCATGAAGAATATAGGAATAAGATTAAACAAAATTTGAAAAAAATTAGAGGCAAACATTTCTTAATGATTCTTGCTGGTTTTATGTTAATTGGATTTTTGTTTATTAATGGAAATAAAATAACTGGCTTTGCTATTGGAAGTGCAAGTGCAGTTACTTATTATTGGAGTGCTTTTGGGATTATCTTAATTATTGGGGTGTTGGGATTATTAATTTTTGTTTATAGAACAAAGATTGTTGAAAAAATAGAGATAATAAAGAGAAATAAATATCCTGAAAATAGTCTTAAAGGTTTGATTAAAAAGAAAGTTTATACAGACTCTGGATTTTATGTTGGACAGATTAAGGATATAATTTTAGGAGAAAACAAAATTGACAGCCTGAAAATAAAGATAGATAAAAAATATAGGTTTGAGAAAAAGGGAATTGTTATTAATTACAAACAGGTTAAAAATGTTAGTGAAATAGTAATTATTGATAAAGAAATTTTAGAAAAGTTAAAAAGTTAAGTATATAAATAAAGAATTCATTATGAGAATATAAAAAGGAGATGAAAACTGAAAAAATGGAATTATCCAGTCCAAAGTTGACAAAGTTAGAGAGGGATTTGGCTAAAGTTGAAAAGGCGGAAGAGTATTTAGGGAAAGAAAAAGAAAAACTGATGAAAGATAAAGAGAAAATCAGAAATAAAATAAGGAAAGAAAAAGATATACTTAATTTAAAAAAGAAGATTAAAAGGATTAAAGGAAGAAAAACATAATCTTTTCAAATAAGAAACCTATAACAAGAGTATATCCTAATCACTTGACTTTACCAACCGCTTATGCACCAATGAATGATTTATACTAAAGCAACCCTTTTCCTGTTTCTTATTGTCAAAAGCCCGGCTTTGCTTTTCAGCCTTCTTATTATCCCCCTGTCTAAAGTTGCCACAACAACATCCTTGTTTTTCAGCGCATAATTAACAATAGAATTGTCCACATTTTCTCCAAGGTTCTCAAGTCTCGGCTTTTTCTTTCTTAATATCTGCAGGGAAACATCTGCAGCCCCTCTCTCCTGAATTTTTATCTCCCTGCTCTTCTTCAGGCTTTCAAGCTCATTTATTACTCGAAATGGAATAATGATTTCCGGCAGAGGAAAAATCTCTTCTAATTGGGAAAACAAGTCAATCTTCTGCTTCACGCAAGTTAATATAAAATTTGTGTCAACTATTATTTTCATTTTTGTTCTGTGTCTCTTTGAGAGAGAAAGAGAATATTTAAATAACTATGCTTCTTTTTTCTAAGATGCAGGAAAAAGAGAATATTCTCAGAATTTTAAGAGAGACAAAAGAGGCAGTGAAAAAAAGAGACAGCATCTCGCTAAAGATACTCTCAAATCAGACGCTTCATTCTGCTTCAATATACAGAGATACAGATAATATTGCTGTTGCAGTTCTTGTCTATGCCCTAAGCAAGCTGATTGAAAGAAAATCATATCAAAAATACAAAAATTGGCAGAGATTTTTCAAAAATTTTATGATTTGCATAGACCGGGCTATTTTTTCATTGGAAAATGGACAGGAAGAATACTTCCAAAGCCAGCTTAAATGCATAAGAAGAGAAATCAGCAATCTGTCAGGAGACCTTAAAAAAAATATCCAGGATGTTTTCAGGAAAGCTGAAATCAACAAGGCGGGCAGAATTTATGAGCACGGGTTGAGCATGCAGCAGACAGCAAGATTACTAGGAATAACAATATGGGAGCTTGCAGAATATGCAGGGCAGTCAGGAATATCTGATATAAATCTTAATCTTACTCTTCCGGTAAAGACACGAATTAAAAATGCCATGGAAATGTTTGAAAAATGAGAAAATCAAGAAACAGGGCTCTAAATGTGATAGAAGATTTTTACATACAATTAGGATATAGGGGGCATAAATTAAGAAGAGCTTTAGAAAATGATAAAGAATACCAAAAGATAATAAAAAATAAGAAAAAGGCTCTTACTAAAAAATTAAATATTAGTAAAAAAGAAAAAGAAAGATATGTTCTCTCTACTGACAAAGATTATGAAATTCTGGAAAAATGTAAAATCTTGTTAAATAAAAAATTATTTAGGGAAGACAAAGAAATTGTTAAATTAATAAGAACACAATTAAAAGATGATTGGAGAACAGACTTAATTAAAGAATTAAATAAATTACTAAAGAAGCATAAAATATGAAAATAATAAAAGTAAATAGCAAAAATAAGAACATAGATAAATTCACAAAAAGTGAATGGAAAAAATTCAACGAAGAAAGAGGGTATAAATACAATGAGAAAAAACATTCATTTGCAGCATTTGATAATAAAAAAGTGGCGGGATTTATCAGCTTTAAAATAAATGGAGGAGCAGCTTTTATTTCACAATTAATAGTTTCAAGAAAATTAAGAAACTCTGGAGTAGGAAGTATTTTAATAAAAAAATTTGAGCAGTTTGCAAGAAAACACAAATGTCATATAGCATATCTTGAAACAAGCGAGAGGCACAGGGAAGCTTTAAAATTTTATAAGAAACATAATTATAAAATTATTGCAACTCTTAAAAATAATAAATTCCACTTTAATTGGTATATAATGTCAAAATTTTTAAAATGAACGCAAAAAAAATAATAATATTTGACTCAAGCACAATTATAAACTTGACAATGAACGGCTTGCTTGACATTCTAAAAGAGCTGAAAAAAAAATTCAATGGAAAATTTATTGTCACACATCAAGTGAAATATGAGATAGTAGACAGGCCGATTCAGATAGATAAATTTGAGCTGGGAGCATTAAAAATTAAAAAACTTATAGACGACAAAATTCTTGAGCTTCCAGAAGCAATAAAAATAAGCAAGGAAGAACTTGATGAAAAAACCCGGGAGATACTTAAAGAAGTTAATCATATGTTTCTCACAAGAAATGAGTTCATGCACCTGATTGATGATGGAGAAGCAAGCTGTCTTGCTCTTTCAGTTATTTTAAATAATCAGGAAATAAAAAATATTATAGTAATAGATGAAAGAACAACAAGAATAATTGTCGAAAAGCCTGAAAATCTTCACAAACTTCTTGAGCAGAAATTCAACACAAAAATAGATTTTATACAAAAAAACCTTCCATTTCTGTCTAAAATTAAGATTATACGCTCCCCTGAGTTAATGTATGTTGCATGGAGAAAAGGGCTGATAGATATCAAAAACAGCAAGCTTCTCGAAGCTCTTTTGTATGCAACAAAATTCAACGGCGCATCTATTTCTCGTGAAGAAATTGATGAAATCAAGAGATGCAATTATTCCTGTTAAATCAGTCATGAATATAATAAACCCTATACTCTTTTGTTTCTTTTTGCCAGATAATTTTTTTAGTTCTCTTATTAGTCAGTGTAAGAGCAGAAGCATATAGTGCTGCTTCTAAGTCCTTTCTTATGAAAGAGCGTGTCACAGCAAGTCGAAAATTTTGTGGAATTTCAGCAGGAGAATTAGAGCATGTTGCCCTGTATTTTCCATCAGCACGAAAAATATGAACTGTTGCAGGCAATTTTTTAGCAATAACCCTTGCAATTCCCATTCTTCCTTTTTCATCAGAAAAATCAAAATCACCCAAAACTTCTGAATCTTCCAGTGCTTGAGGCATAATTAAATAATGAAAAACATAATTTTTAAGCATTTGTGTGCCAGAAAAACTATTTAACCCCAAACTTATAATATGCCCTAAAATGAGTTAGAATAATTTAAATACCCATATTTCTTAAGATTTTAATGAAATGGACAAAAGAGGAAATTAACTCATTAAAAGAAATTTATTCTGCCAGAGTGTATATAGATGAAATTGCAAAAAAATATGGTAGAAGCAGAAGGGCAGTTCAGCATAAAATTAAGAGGTTAAAACTAAAAAGGTCTCCTGTAAGACTCAAAAAGGCAATTAAAATGTCAAGAAAAGAAATAAGAGACAGATGCTATAACAAAAACAAGAAAAAAATATATGAAAGGAAAAGGGAAAGAATAAGAAGATATAAAAGACAATTAATTGAATATCTTGGAGGAAAATGTATGCATTGCGGGTATAACAAATGCATGGCTGCATTGGAATTCCATCATAATAAAGAGGGAAAAGAAAGTGTAATTGCTATAATGATTAAAGATTATTCAAAACAAAAGGCTTTAAAAGAAGTAAATAAATGTATAATATTATGTGCAAATTGCCATAGAGAATTGCATCATCCGGGTCTGTAGGCTAGTGGCAAACTGGACGGCTCCAGTTAAAAGAAGTAACCGTCATTCGGGGGTTCGATTCCCTCCTGACCCATATATACAAAAAATAAATAAACTTCCTTCTCTTTAGAAGAGAAGCAGAATATGTTTATATAAAATATAAAATGGCGATTGACGATTGTAATAATATAGGCGAACCAATAGACACAATTTATAAGATAGACAGGAAAAAAGGAAAAATAACTGTTATTAAATGTGAAGAGCATCCGCCAAACAGGTGTGATGAGATTTCTAGTGAAGAATGCAAAAAAGGGACAGAAGAGTATGAAGAAGCAATGAAAGAAATAGAAGATATTAAAGAAACAGCAGAAGAAACCGAGAAAAGATAAACTTTATAAATTGTCTTCACATTAATAAAACATGGCTAAAAAACCAGGTGAATTAGGCAAGAATGCTATAGAAATTAATGAATTGCTAATTGAAAATTTCGCGAGTTTGCAGAAAACAATGGCTAATCTGGCAGTCAAGTTTAATTCACTCTCAGACAATATAGCAAAACTTCTTAACTTGTTTGAGATGTCAGCAAGAAGTTTTGCAGAAAAGCCTCTTCCAGACACGCAAAAAGACAAGGAATTTCTTGACAAAATAAACATTCTTCTTGACCAGAACAAGACAATTGCAAAAGGATTAACTTTAATGGAAGAAAAAATGCGGGAAAGAGTGGTTGGAAGTCAAACTAGTTTTCAGGAAAATTATCAGCAAAGTCAGTCAAGCATTCCTCAAAACAGAGAAATAAAAAAGCTCCCAAGAATTTAAAATGAAATTATATTTCGCAAGGATACAAAAATGCTAATAAAAATATTAAACAAGAGTTAAGATGGCAAAAGAAAAAGTTTCATCTCTTTTTCTTAAAGAATT
>VGKQ01000025.1 GCA_016866995.1 Candidatus Pacearchaeota archaeon | reverse complement strand
ATCAAGAAGAGAACATCCTTTTTTGATATTTTTAGCAGGAAATAATGTAAAAGATATTTTCTGAGTTATGCCCCCTGCTTCAGCCGCAGCTACACTCGAGCCCCTAATCCTGTCTAAAATGCTCGTCTTGCCGTGGTCTACATGCCCGCAGACTGTTACAATTGGCTGTCTTATTGTCATTATTATACTCAATTATGACAATATTTAAATATTATCCATCTATATTTTTTTATGGATTTTGGAATTGGTGTTGGGAAGAGAATATTAGTAATTGATTTTGATGATATTTTTTTAAGGGATTTTAAGAGAGTAATTGAAACAGAGGATTATCATTTTGAATGCGCTCTTGATTTGGAAGAGGGTATGGCAAAGTTAAGGAAAGGACATTATGATATGGTAATTATAGAGCCGATTGATATTAAAAGAGGTAAATTAGAGAGAATGAGTGTTACACAGCCAAAATTATGGCAGGAAGCAATGGAACATCTTAGAAGAACCAAAACTCCATGCATGTTTTTCTCTGCCTATGATGAAGAAGAGATGCCAGGGGAATATGCCCTTGCAAGAGAAAGAGGATACATAACAAGGCTAAAACCAGAACACACTCTTACTCTGCTCCGAGATATTGCAGAGAAAACACTTGCGGCATAATTATTTGCTTTTTATATAAATTAAGGATGAATATCATTTATAAATATTGATTTTCTATATTAATTATGAAGAAAACAATTTCAAAGATAGAAGAAGAATATGAACTTGAATTAGATAAAATTGTGAAAAATATAAAGAAAATCAAAGCCAAGAGAGTTTTGTTGCAGTTTCCAGATGGGCTAAAGTTATATTCTACAATTATAGTTGAAGAGCTGGAAAAAAGAACAGATAATAAATGCGAGTTTTTAATCTGGATGGGAAGTTGTTATGGTGCGTGTGATATTCCTCAGACAGGAAAAATCAAATTTGACTTGATTGTGCAGTTTGGGCACAGTGCCTGGAAAAGATAATTATTTGTTTTCAGCCATCCATTTATAAGTTCTTGAAAGCCCTTCGTCTAAACTAATTCGGGGATACCAGTTTAGCAGCGATTTGATTTTATTGTAACTTAAACAACTCTTTTCCTGCTCGCCTTTTTTCTTTTCCTTGAATTCTGGCTTGAACTTATTGTAGAATAGATCATTTATTCTACTGAAAATTTCAATTATATCTGTTTCTTTTCCTGTGCCGATATTATAGGTTTCAGAATGAACATCTTTCAAAACAAGGAGATTTGCCCATGCAACATCTTCAACATGGATAAAATCACGCGTCTGAAGCCCGCCAAAAATTACTGGATTTTTTCCATTAAGCAAATTATCAAAAAATATTGCAATTACTCCTGCTTCTGATTTTGGATTTTGCCTTTCTCCATAGACATTGCCGTATCTTAGAATAGTGTATTTTAAACCATGAAGATTATTGTAATAATTAATGTACTTTTCAATTGCAAGCTTGGAAATTCCATATGGCGAGATTGGATTTTCTGTATGCTCTTCTGGAGTCGGAATATTTTTAGTGTCGCCGTAAATTGCGCCACCTGTAGAGGAGAATATAAAGTGCTTAACTTGATGTTTTACAGCCATTTCAAGCAGGTTTATAGAAGAAAGAATATTCTGTTTTGCATCTTCAATGGGATTTTCAACAGATTTTCTCACATCAATCTGTGCAGCAAGATGATAAATAATCTCTGGCTTTTCTTTTTCAAATATTTCATTAATTTTAGAAAAATTAAGCAAGTCTTCATGATAGAATCTTGCTTTTTTGTTTATGTTTTCTTCTTTTCCTGTTGATAGATTGTCTATTATAACAACGTTATTCCCATGCTCGATTAACAAATCAGCAACATGGCTTCCTATGAAGCCCGCTCCTCCTGTAACTAAAATTTTTTTTCTTTTTGTCATCTTATTTTTCTAGTTCTGCTTCTAAACCTAATTTTTTTGCTTCCTCTTCTGAAAATGTTTTTATTTCAAGGATTTCTTGAAGATAACAGATTTTATCATCACAAGTCTGTCTTTCATAATGTTTTCTGCAATTATGTCTTGGCAGGAATTCATAATCTGTAATTCCTACTTCAATTTTGCTTGATGATTCTATTATTATCCATTTTCCCTCTTGTATAAAATCATCACAATCATTGCAATAATAATTTACTCTTGCTAAATATTTTTCTGTCATTTTTCTTTATTTTTTATTTTAAATTATTGTTGTATCAAAACTTATATTAGTTCCATTTACACTATTATAAACATTATGCAGAATCTGCGAGTATTTTTCATCAATATCATATAATAAACTCTCTAAATCCATAATTTCTTTAGGAATATTTTCGCTATGTAATAGTTTTATTTCTGCCATTTTAAGATAATTTTCTTAATTTATTTTGGGTGTTGCTTTCAAAAGCTTCGCAGGTTTGCTTGTATTTTTTTAAATCTCCTATATCAAAATGCCATAAATCTGGCTGATAGTAAATTGAAACTTCTCCCCTTCTGATAAATTCGGGCATAATGTCTGCATTGAAGTCCTTTCCTGGAGAGATATTTTGGCTTCCCCATATTCTCTTGTTTAGAAGATAAATAGGAACATTTGAAAAAATTCCATCAAGCTGAACAATATCATTTAAAAACGGCTTTTCCCAGAAGCCAATAACTCTGCCATCTTTCCATAAATAAACTCCTGATTCTGTCTGGATTTCTTTCATTCCAGGAGAGGTTATCACTCTTCCATTCTGTCTATGTTGCTTGTAAAATTCAGCTATATCTAAGTTTGTAAGAGCATCTCCATAGTGAAATAAGAAATCTTCTTCATTCTCGAAAAATCTTCTTGCCTTAAATAATTCTCCTGCTGTTCCTTCTGCTTTGTCAGATTCTGCATAGAAAAAATCAACTCCTATTCTCCTGTCTCCTATCTGATAATTCTTAAAAACTCCAAAATAACTTTTGACTTGTTCTTTTTTTACCCCAACTGCAAATACAATTTCTGTTATTAATCCTGATTTTATGATATTTTCAACAATATGCTTAAGAACAGGCTTTCCTGCCACAAGAAGCATGCCTTTGTTTATTGTTTTTGTCAATGGATTTAATCTCTGCCCTTCTCCGCTTGCCAAGATTAATGCTTTCATCTCATCTCTAAAATTTCCATTAAAGTTTTATTTTTCTTTTGAGCAAGTTCAAGCAAAGGAGGAGAAAATTCTTTTTTTAAATCTTTTGGAACATTTCCTCCATGAATAATTCTTATTCCTCTTTTCCAGAATTCCATCCTGCTTTCTTTCATTCTTTCATATAATTCTGTCCCTAATCTTGAAACAACAACTATTGGCTCGAAAGTTTTTACTGAAATTTTATCTTTGTATTTTTTATTAACTCTGAAAATTGTTACATCACTTCCTTCAAGTTTTCCATGTTTTACAATCATTAAAGGCCCGATTAATTTTTCCAAGTCTTTGTTGGCTTCGTTCATATTTGGGTTTTTTTGAGGATTTGCCATATCCAGTGTTGTTAGAGAACAATAATCAAGATTAAACAAAGTCATGTTGTCCCTTGTCCCTATAATAACTTTTTCTCCTGGCTTTAAGACATAAAGAGTTGTTGTAAAATCATCTCTTAACAGAATTGCACCATATCCATGAAACTCGTAAATTTCCTGAAATCTCCTTCTGTCTCCTTTTTCAGCTTGAGTATGCTGGTGTCCGAGTGTTGAGCCGAGCAAGATATAACTTCCTATCCAAAGATTAGGCAGAACTGTCTGATTTGGGAGTTTTGGGTTTCCTCTATGCTCTGCTCCTGAATAAACAACAGCATCATCATTGTATGAGAAATCCTCTCTTTTGCACATACCTGATTTTTCTAGGATTGGCCAGATATCTTTGAATCTTCTAGGATTAACCTTATATCCTAAACTTTGTATATCTGGGTATATTTTAGGATTAAACTTATCTTCTAAAATTTGAAACATTTCTTCTTCTAAATTTAGGGCTGTCATTTTACCAACATTTTTTAGATTTATCTTAAACTATTGCATAGGCACGACTCCAGGCTGCATCTGCATTTAAGATTTGAACAGGCACTGAATGAAGCCTGAAAACATTATTTCCTGCATATTCTTTCAGTTCTGCAAGGTTGACAAGTGTTTCAAGAAGAAGAGTATCATTTTCAAAAAAAGCCCTGTGTGCTTCAGAGTTACTTCCTCTTGGGTCAAATGCAAAAGAGTCAATTCCTAGAATATTCAACCGAGGATTTGTGTTGGCTACATAAACTGCTGCTTCATAACTGAGATAAGGAAATTTTTCTTCAAAAGCGCGCTTGTCTTGTCTTGCAGGAGCAGGTATTATGCTTTCATGGCAGAAGCCTGTGTATAATATTAAAGCCCCTATTTTTTCATATTTTCCCAAATCATGCAACTCCAAATCTTTGAGACTTATTTCTCTTTTCTCTCTTGCAAGAATTCCAGCTGTTGTTAAATCAATGAGAACAGCATCATTTATGAATTTTTCAAGAGGATAGTCTGTTATTGTTTTTCCTCCTGGAATCTTGTGTGCAGGTGCATCAATGTGAGTTCCGTGATGATTTCTTAATCTTAATTCCATGTATCCAGAATGATATTTTGTTCCTATAAACACCGCAAGAGGAGTATTTTCTCCTTCACCGTAACATTCATCCCGGACTTCCTCGCTTGTTGCAGGAGTTATTTTTACCTCTGGTTCAGGGTCTGACGGATACTTCATCATCCCATTGCAGATTGGAAGGCTGAGGTTGATTATTTTTGTCATCTTTGATACACCTCAATTGGATTTCCTGCTACTGGAAATTTTTTATAAGTTCGATAGATTGCATCAAGATTTTTTATTGAATTTCTGAAACTTGTTCTGGGCTGCTGCCTCCGTATTATCGCATTATAGAAATCTTTTAGGATATTCATATATTCATTGCCTGAGGGATTGCTATAAGAATGCCACTCTCTTCCATTAGTATCAGTAACTTTTCCTGTGACAAAATCAATTTTGACTTCTCTTTCTAGGCTGCTTTTATCTTTGAAAGTGACTATTACTTCTTTTCTGTCTTTTTCTTCAGGAATCTTTAGTCTATGTATAAATTTTGCAAATTCAAATTCTGCCCTCGCCTTATCATGGAATAAGTTTCCTTTTATGTCTAACTTCACTCTGGAAAAGGTTTCTACATCATAAGGCAGACATCCCTGATGCCCAGGGTAAATATCATATTCTGCATCAGCCACATTTGTAATCTCGCCATTAATATTAGTTATTATTCCAAACAGATGAACTCCCATATCAAGCAATAATCCTGTCTTATTTTTCCTGCATAATAATTTTCTTGTTCTTTCTTTTTCAGGGTCGTCTTTTTCTCGTGTTGTCCCTTTTATTCTTGCTATTCTTCCATATTCAGAAATCATATCCCCAACTCTTTCAAAAAAAGCAATTGAAGCTCTTTTAGCAGAGTAGTGTTCAGAATCCATTAAAATCAAGTCGGGCTTCTGCTTTACTATTTTCTCAAGTTCATTAAGCTGTTTTCTGTCAGCCAAATGCTTGTCATTAGTCAATATGACAAGCGGCTTTTCGCATAAAACATGCTTTCTTCTTTTTGCCAATTCAGCAACATATCTAATATGGGTGGTATTCCTTGAGAAAATTGCTGCTGCTTCATAATCTCCATTAAATTTCTCTATATTTCCCTCTCCGCTTTGGTAATAGCTTTCTTCGGCTAATATTCCGAGTATATCAAGAAGGCTCCTGATTTCTGTTTTAGTGTTCTCTTCCCTCCAATTTTTTCCAGCTTTGAGACTTGATGCTCTTTTTATAATCTCATCAAAAATTCTTGCAGGAACATTGCTGAAAGATTCTCTTCCTGAAATTCCTACGAGATTAAAATATTCGTCAAGTCCATGCTTGAATAATGCCTGAAAAAATTTTGCCAGTGCCCATTCAGAAGTGTAGCAAATCTCAAAAAGCCTTATTTTTCTATTAGTCATGAACAATTAAAGCGCAAGAAGAACTTAACACTTGTCCATATTTTTCTTGTTCAGGATAGAGAAATATATTTGAAAATAACTGGTATAAAAGAAGATATTCAGGAATATGAAATATATTCATCATGCAGCATTTAAGAAATCTAATAATCCGATTCTGCCTGGAATTAATTTGAAAATTGGCTCTTCTTTTTTAAGTTGCAATTGCTTATTAACTTGCGGACTTGGAGAAGTTCTTTCAAGTTCAGGAACTTCATATTTTCCATATGAAGGGTTTCTTTCAAAAACTATTTCTCCAACACTGCCTCTTACAAGATAATATGGCCCTCCATGATATTCATTTATTAAACTAAAATCTGTTAAAGGCGGTGTCTTTAAACTTACTATGTTAGCAAGAAGTAAATGAGTATTTCCTATATTTACACTTATATGAAACTCTTGGGCGGAAAGAATTACAGCATCACTTTGTTTTGCAAAAACAACTCTTGGACGAGCTATTTTTTTCGCACATCCATTCTCTTTTTCCACCTGAAATGTGAGAAAAGCACAATTTCCACTAATAACTTGGTAAATTTCAGGAAAACCTATATGCCCGTGTCCCATTGTTCTCAAAAATTCGCGGCCAATTAATCCAGGAGGCAAAATTGTTGTATCCAATCTCAAATTATGTTCTTTAAGTAATTGCTGCATACCACTGTTTTCACAAATTCCTCTCTGTCCAGAATAAAAAGTTGCATTTGGTTCACCATATTTTAACAGGAAACTAAGAATGTCTTCTCCCTTATAACTCTGAGCTATCTCTAAGCTTCTCCATAAAACACCATTCATTAAAGTTTTACGCCAGGGCTCAAAAGATATACTATCTGGATATTTAATTGTACCCTGCCATTCGTTAAATTCAGCTGGAAGCCCTAGCCTTGAACTCAAATCTGTCATATTTTTCCTTAATATTCACTGTATTTAAGAATTTGTATTATTTATCATACATTTAATCTTGTCTTGTTTTCCTACCTATTTCAGAGAAAGTATTAATAGGAGACATTATGCTGCTCTTGCCTCCATTCCAGCAAATTGGAAATAATCATTAAATGCCTGTCTAAATCTTGGATCAATTGTGCAAGTAGCTCTTAGTCTTTCAAGATATTCTGGACTTTTATAAAAATCATGATATATCCTTTGTTGTAAAGCCTTAACTGTTCTATTTGTAAGCATCTTGTGATTATAGATTAGATTACTTCTGTCATGTTTTTCTAGGTTTGTGTTAAATTTGTATTCACCAGCCATTTTGTCGTAAAACCTACTTAAAGGTATTGGAGTAAATATTCCAACATTAAGCTGATGAATAGCTAGATGCTTTAATTTTCCAGCATCTTTTAGAATTGAGTGAGGATACTCCCACGGGAACCCTATGATATAATAAGCCAGGTTTAATATCCCTGCATCTAAAGATTTTTGCAAAACTCTTCCTGTTTGCTCATTTGTAGTGAGATCTCTTCCTACTCTTTTGTTCATTTTTCTTAGTGCATTATCATCTGTAGACTCAACACCCCAAGAAATTCTATAGCATCCAGCTTCTTTTAACGCTCGTAAAACATCATCTCTGCCATCAAGTGTTGCTATGTTGCTCATACAATACCAAGAAGCTCCTAATCTTCTGTCTGTCATCCTCTTGCATAATTCCAAGGTTTTTTCAGGGAATGCAGTAAAGTTTAAATCAATAAAGTAAAAGACATCTACTCCTCTTTCTTTTAATTCAAACATCTCATCTACTACTCTATCTGGGCTTCTAAAAATAACCTTATTGCCCCAAAATCCTTTATTGTCACAGAATTTGCATGAATTATAACAGCATCTGCTGTATTCCATAATCGCATAATGAGGATTTGAGGATAAAGGTGGAATTGAAATTCCTCTGTAAACTTGATTTAAAATAACAGGAAATCTTAAGGCATTTGGCAATGAATCAAGATTAAAATTTCTTTCTCTTGCTTCTGTAATAACATTTCCGAATGAGATACCTTTTACATCTCCAACTTGCTGCTTTTTATCTATTCTAGCAAGAAGCTCTCTAAATGTTAGCTCTCCCTCTTTCAAAACAAAAAAGTCAAATGGTTGTTCAGGATATCTTAGGTGTGTTGGATATCTATTTCCTGCAATTGTTAAAACATTCTGCCTTTTTTTAAGCTCTTCTGCAACTTTTTTCCCAAAAGGATACTGGCATGTGTACATTGAAAATGCAGCGATATCTGGTTTATATTCAGCAATTCTGTCTATAAATGCCTCATCACTGATAGGAACTATTCCGTTTTCATTTTCTTCTGCAGGAATGAATAACTCAACTTCATGCCCTTCTTGCTTTGCAATTGCAAGTATTTTTTCCAATCCATAGGGCTCGCTGACAGCATGCTGTATTGAAAAATCAGTTTTTAGCCTTTGAGGATAAATTCCAGCTATTTTCATTTTATTACTTCCAGCTCATAATTTATTTCAGAGTATATATTCCACAAAAAAATGTTGAGAAGCCTTTTGAATGGTAGAAATCTTATTATTTTTTTATGTAAGTTTTTTATGCTGCTTATGAAGTGATTTCTAAGATAAATTTTTCTTACCTTAAATCTTGCTTGGCTATAATGCGAAAATTTTACTCCAGCTTGAAAATAATCAAAACTATGTTCAGTAAAAAACCTTACATGAGTTGGATCTCTATATGCTCCCTCATATCTGAAGTAAGGGGCAGAAACATAAATTATCGCATGGGGTTTGCATATTCTATATAACTCTTCCATTAAAGGCAGAAAATTTACAATGTGTTCAAGTATGTGGGAGCATCTAATTTCAGAAACTGAATTCTCTTTGAAGGGCAAGGGGGTTTTTTCCAAATCTAATATCAAATCAACACTTGGCAGGGATATCTTATCTATGTTTATGCATCCTGTTAGTATATTCTCACCACAACCGAGATTTAATTTTAAATCAGTTTTAGGAATTATTTTTACTTGCCTAACATTTTTATTAATGGTCTCTGCTTTCATGACATAAAGGAAAGAAGGATTGCTAAAATTAGGCAATCTAATATCTTGTTGTTCAATTATTTGTGTTTCTGCTACAATCGCTTGAGTCATGTAAGATTAAGCGAGAAGGTATATTTATCACTTATCACTTGTGAATATATCTCCCCCTATTCAAAATATTGTATATAGTGACAAAGGATTTAAATATATAGCTATATTAAGATATGGGAAATATTAAGTAATATAAAAAATGAAAAGAAAGATAATAAAACAAGGGCATAACACCCTTACTCTTACATTACCTAGTGAGTGGGTTAAAAAATTAAACTTAAAAGCAGGTGATGAGGTTGATGTTTATGAAAGAGACTCAGGCTTGGTTGTTAATGGGCATGAAAAAGGCAAGGAAAAAAACGGTGAGATTGACATAGTCAATATTTCAATTCCTATTCTCTGGAGATATTTTCAGTCTCTTTACAGAGCAGGTTATGATGAGATTAAGGTTAAATTCAATTCAGAAAAAAAAGATTATGAAGATCCATATCATTATTACACCACACTATTTGATTATTCAAAACTTGGAGAAAAGATTCCCCCAAAGCCCGCACTGGCGGTAGTTCAGACCATAGTTGACAGGTTTATAGGTTTTGGAATAATAGAATCAGGGAAAGATTACTGCATAGTTAAGGAGATAGGAGAGACAAGTGTAAAGGGATTTGACAATTGTCTGAGGAGAATTTTTTTGGTAATGCAGCAGATGTTTGACAGAGTAATAGACGCGATGGAAAAAGACGAGATTGGAGATACTGCTATATGCAAGGAACTGCATACAATAGACTTAAATATTGACAGGTTTGTTGATTACTGCTGCAGGATTCTGAACAAGTTACCTGCCTCTTTCTCAGACAGCAAAAAAATGTTGTTATTCACTACATTATTTGATCTTGAGCTTGCAGGAGACGAGTTTAAGTACATAGGAAAGCATCTGGCTCTCTCAAAAAAATCTGTAAGAGATGTTTTATCACTGGCTGAGATGGTTAAAGAACATTTTGACATGTATTACCACCTTTTCTACAAATTCAATAGGGAAATGGTAATTAGGTTTGGTGAAAATGATTTCAGAATTTATAATGAACATTTTAAGATCAAAGACAGGCTAAAGGGTGAGAGCAGAAGCATAGGAAGACATTTTATGATGATGAGCAAGTTCATTTTTGTTCTTTCTGAGCTTAGGATAGAGATGGAATATTGAATATATACCCCCCTATTTGCAATATTTTGAATATTCACAAAAAATTTAAATATTCTAGTATATATATTTTATAATGAGAAGAAAGCTTATTAAACAAGGGCATAATACTTTAACAATAACTCTTCCAAGCAAATGGATTCAACAATTTAATCTGAAGCCTGGGAGTGAGATCAACCTTATTGAGAAAGATAATGGTTTATTTCTTACAACAGAAAAAAACGAGCAGTATAAAAAAGCAGAATTTGATATAACAAGAATGGACATTCCTACAATATGGAAATATTTTATGGCAGTTTACAGAGAAGGTTATGATGAGGTTCTTGTAAGGTTCAATGAAAATATTAAACTTGAAAATCCATACAAATTTTTTTGTCAGCATAAGCTAGATTTAAAATACGAAAGAAAATCTGAAAAAAAGAATATTCATGAAATACTACAAAGTTTTGTAAACAGGTTTATAGGTTTTGGAATAATAGAATCAGGGAAAGATTACTGCATAGTTAAGGAGATAGGAGAGACAAGTGTAAAGGAATTTGACAATTGTCTGAGGAGAATTTTTCTTATTCTTCAGCAAATGGCAGAAGAAACAGTTGAGGCAATAAAAACAAATAATTCCAAAATTCTCCCCCATATTCATGATGTTGACATTAACCTTGACAAGTTTCATGATTACTGCATCAGAATTCTAAATAAGGTCGGTAATAAAGAGCCAAGAAAGTCAGAACTTTTATCTTCCACTCTTTTCTTGCTTGAACTTTTAGGAGATGAATTCAAAAACATTTCGCATCATTTATTATATGACTTAAAAAAAACAAAATCTGATGGCCTCAAAAAAACAGCCCGCTTGATTAAAGAAGAGATAGATGCCCTCTATAGCTTGTTCTACAAGTTTGACATTGAAAAAATAAACCAAATCTCAAAAATTGACAAAGAAATATATTTTGGGGTTGGAGAAGTATTCAAAAAAGCAAATGACGAATATGAAAAAGAAGTTTTGCATCATTTAAGGTTGATCTCAAGGTACATAAATGCTCTCTATGAGTTAAAAATAGAAATGGAATTCTAATGCACTATCTTGACTATCTCTTATTATGTAAAATATATAGTATATTGCAAAAATAATTATATACTCCTGCTTTTTGTTAAGATTATGAGAAAAACAGATATTGCTACTATAGATTTCCTTAACAATATTCCTGAAGACGCAACTGACTTTTTTGTTGCAGGAGATTTGAGCGCCACAAATGTTTTGATAGGGGTTTATACTAACACAAGAAGGGGCATACAGCCAATAACAGAAGGAACATATAATGGGCAAAAAGTGCAGGATTTCAACACACAAGTACTGGCTGATTTAATTGCATATTCTGGTGTGCCTGTAGACAGAATTACAAGAAAAGTTTTCAGCCCCGCCGGACCAATAAGCCCAGATAAAAGAACATGTAAGGTAACAAATGCTCCTTTTTCTTTAGAGGCAGATGTGAAAACTGCTTTGATTAATGATTATGCTGCAATTGCATATGCTATTGCTCGTCTTGGAGCTCAGCTAAAGCATATTTTTCTTAAACATTCTGATGGCTCATTAGAAAAAGCCGTGGATAAAATGAAAATTGGAATTCATGGTGCAGGAACAGGTTTTGGAACATCGCGACTTGTAATGTTTGGAAAAAGCGGAGAAGAATTATACACTCCAATAGACTCAGAAGGAGGGCATAAATTCCTGGCTGTAGATGAATTTGATGAAGAAGAGGTTGCAATAAAAAAATGGCTTTATAAATTTACTGGCGGAAGAATTCCGCATGTTGAAGCTGTTTTGTCAGGAAGAGGAATACAAAATGTTTTTGATTATTTTATTTCGCATGAAATCATGACAGGAAAATGTGTGGGGATAAGAGAAATTCTTAGGGGATTAGCAGACAGCGAGGATGCTGCTGCCTATATAGCACAAAGAGCAAAACAAGATAAAGGTATATTTTGGGATGCGATGCGCTTTTTCTGGAAAATTTATGGAAGATGCCTGCATGACTTGGCTGTTCATGAAAATGCAAGAGGGGGAATATGGGTTGCAGGAGGCATTATAAGAAAGAATATAGAGACATATCCTGGCTCAGGACAGGCAGATAGGGATATTGAAAAAATAATGATGGAAGAATTTGATTCAGGACCCACTCATACAGACTGGGTTAATAAAATTCCAGTAAGAGTTATACTTGATAAAAGAGTTGGTTTAGAGGGCGCGATTAGTGTTGCATCAACAACAGAATATTTTGAAAGAGAAAGGTATAAAGGGTAATATTTCTTAGATAAATTTATTACTTAAATTTAAAAATCTGATTTTTCTATGTTATTTATGAAAAAAGAAGTATTTTTATTTGTAATTTTATTTCTGCTAGTTCCGCTTATCTCGGCTGCAGAAATAACAACTTGTGAGACTGGAAAATGCCCTGACAGCAATAACTATTGTATTTATTATTTTTATGGAGAAACCTGCCCTCATTGCGCCCAAGTTTCTCCAATAATTGAACAGCTTGCTGAAAAATATCCAAACTTTACTTTATACAAGAAAGAAATTTATTTTAACTTAACTAATTCAGAATTATTTGATGATTTTCTTGCAAGATACAAAATAGAAAGAAAAGGAGTTCCTGCTGTTTTCATAGGAAGCGATGCTTTGCTCGGAGTAAGCCAGATTAAAGATAATCTTGAGCAGAAAATTTTATACTATTTTGACAACAAGCCAATCTGCCCGCTTGAATATAACAAAACAGAAGCAGGCTTGCACGACATCTCTCCAAAATCAAAAATAGAATTAACTCTTCCTGCAATTATTGTTGCAGCATTGGTTGATTCAATTAATCCGTGCGCCTTTGCAGTTTTAATTTTTCTTCTCTTATATTTGACAACAATCGGAGCCACACGAAGAACTTTGAAAATTGGAATTGTTTATATTATAACAGTATTTATTGTTTATTTTCTTGCTGGACTTGGATTTTTAACTGCAATACAATCTCTGGGCTGGACTAGAAATATTTTTTACCTTGCTGCATTAATTTCTATTGTAGCTGGATTAATTAATATCAAGGATTTTTTCTGGTATGGCAAGGGCTTTTCTCTAGCAATTCCTGAATCAAAAAAAGGGACAATTGAGAAATATATTCAGAAAGCGAGTTTTCCGGCTGCAATAGTTCTTGGTATACTTGTATCAATGTTCGAGCTTCCTTGCACTGGCGGAGTTTATCTTGCTATATTAACCTTAATTGCCAAGAATGCTTATAATCTCGCAATTC